>JBGPMX010000183.1:0-8423 GCA_041487215.1 Planctomycetia bacterium
CTCGCGGCCAGCACGAACTCGAACGCGTAGCAGTAGGCGATCCGCTTCGGCACCCGGAAATAGGTCGTTGACACCTCCCAGACCGGCAGGATCCAGAGTGCCCCGAAGAAGAAATGAACGACGCGATCGTAATGGTTCCGCGCGAAGTGGAAGCGGTCGGAGATGCGCACCCCGAACAACGCGTAGGACCAGTCATCGTACGGGACGTACGAGTAGATGTACCGTGCGCCGAGCACGTGCAGCAGCAGGAAGGCCACGACGCACGTCAGGGACGCGTTGCTGAGCGGGAAGCGGCGGGACAGCACCCACAGGGCCACGATGGCCACCACCGTCGGTGAGTGCTGCAGGAACATCTCCTCCGGGAACGGCGGCGCGATGCAGCTCGCAGCACACGCGACGGCCAGGAGTGCAACGAGCCCGAGCTGATAGCGATTCACGAGCGTTTTCACTCTACGGTCTACGACCCAGTACCGTAGAGTGTGCAAGAGCATTCGCGATGCCCCCATGGAGACTAAGGATCATGAACGCGCACGTGCTGTGGACTCTTATCCGGGCGGCCGTGCTGATGGCCAGCGCGCCCCAGGCAGACGAGATCACTGTCGCCACCGCCCCGCCGGTGGTCGTTGAGACCGTCCCGCAGGCCGGGAGCACCGACGTGGACCCCGAGCTCCGGGAGATCCGGGTCTCGTTCAGCAAGGAAATGCTCGACCGCAGCTGGTTCCTGATCAAGGTATCCGACGCTACGTCTCCCACTGCGGTCGGAGAGCCGAAGTACTCGGGCGACAAGCGCACCTGGGTGCTGCCGGTCAAGCTGGAACCAGGCAGGACGTACGCCGTGCGTCTCAACGATGACCGCTTCAAAAACTTCAAGGATACGGAGGGCCGATCGGCCATGCCGTACCTCCTGGTGTTCCAGACCAAGTGAGCTGGGTGCGCCCGGCGAGCGTTGAGCAGCGCGCCCGCATCTTGAGTGCTGGCTCACTCTTGGAGGGCCGGGGTTATTGCATGCCATGCGGGCGATCCGGCGCGCGGTGCAACACGACATGGAGTGTGTTTCGCGAGCGACATGCGACTTTCAGCCTGAAAGGCTGAGATTCTCCAGCCCAGGGCAACGCCCTGGGTACCGAGGATCATGAGGGTCTCACGAGCCCTGAAAGGGCGTCACAAATCTTCCGGCGCCGCTTTCAGGGCTTTGGCGCGTTTCCGCACGACATGCTCCGCATGCCGGAGCGAGAGTGACAGGATACTGACATGTCATGCCGCTCCGGGTCTTGCAGTGTTGCAAAACCCCGCGGACGTCTTCCCCCCCTTCGGATGATGGAGCAGCCACACTCGCGAGAGTCGGCGTCGAGTCGCTCGCACTTCCCTAGGCGCCCGCAACGGCTCAACTCACTCATCCCATGCTGCCCGGCTATTGATCAGTACTGCCGCATCCATGCGCACGGTTCCGTTACACCGCGACGCCTCCGCCGTACGGCTGAGCAACTAGACCACTTTCCTAAACCGCTACAATACAGTAACTTAAGTGCACTTTTTGCGGCGCTACGGTCGAGTTCGAATCGCCGCGGCATTCACGTTGCATTGCAGCCCGGCGACCAGTCAACGGAAGAGCTCAACCGTCCACACCGGGTCAGGAAGGGGGAATGGCAAGGAAATCCTGATGCCAGCATTCGCACTCGTTCTGGCGGCGCTCATGAGCGATCCGCCGCCAAGCAATGCCACCTACAGCCCGATCGGTGATCTGCTACGCACGCGTTACGGAATTGAGCAGGTGATGTTCCGGGACGCCGAGGGGCACGAAGCGGAAGTGCTCACGCACCTGATCGAGGCCGACCGAGAGCTCGGCCGGATCTGCACCCGCTACCCGCGTATCGCGGAACTGCTCCGCGTGAATCCGATCGGCACGTATCTCATCACCTATCGCCACACGGTGCCCTACGACGGCGAGGAGGTCACCGGCAGCTACTGGTACGCCGAGCGATTCATGGAGGTGTGCGTGCGTCGCGACGGAGCGGACGCGATCCGCACCCTGCGACACGAGCTCGGCCATCATCTCCACGAGGACCTGGTCGAGAAGCAGAGCTGGCGCGATTTCTTTGCCCGCAAGGGCAAGGACTGGTGGAAGGAGAAGGTCACCGGCTACTCGGCGCGTAACGATCAGGAGGCATTTGCCGAGAGCTTTGTGGTCTTCACGGACCCGAGCTACACGCCCGGCAGGTTGCCCACCTATCTCGAGCGCTGGCTGCAGACGGCGATCGAACCCGCCCCCGCTCGGGGTGACCTCGTGGCACGCCGCGGCGATGCCGCTGCCGAGCACGCCGCGAAGGCCCCGGTGCCACACACCCGATCCGGAACCCGCTGAAGCGGCCCTGCTCGTGTCCCGGCGGCGGCGGCCTCACGCCGGCACATCGACCCAGTACAGGTCAGACCCACCGTCACGGTCGGAGACGAACACCAGACCCCGGCCGTCGGGGTGCCATGCCGGGAAGTCGTCGCGTGCGGGATGGTTCGTGATGTTCCGCTGCCCCGAGCCGTCGGCACTCATCACGTAAATCTCGTGGTTCCCATCACGTGTGCTGCTGAAAGCGATCCGCTTCCCGTCGGGACACCAGGCCGGCCGCACGTCTCGGCCGGGGCTGCGCGTCAGCCGGCGCACCGCGCTGCCATCGGCGTTCATCACGTAGAGCTCGAGATCACCGTCGCGGCTCGAGCCAAAACAGATCTGGCGGCCGTCCGGTGAAAAGGCCGGCCAATCGTTCATGCCGGCCGACTGGGTCAGGCGTGTCAGCTCCTGTCCCTGCATGTTCACCGCAGCAATCTGCTGGCCGCCCACGTCCGACAGGCTGAAGACAACTCGGGTGCCGTCCGGTGCGATCGAGGGATACCGCGCGGTCGCTCGCGAGTCCTGCGGCTGAAAAGTCGATTGCTTTTTCTCCGTGAGATCCTGAAGGACGAGCACCAACTGCGGGCTGGTTGCCGACATCGCGTAGCAATGGTAGCGCCCGTCGGCGGAGAAGGCGGGATCGAATTGGTGGGCGCGCAGGGTGGGGTGCAGCCGCTCTTCGGACCCGTCCGCCAAGCTCAGGCGCCGCAGCGCGACCAGATTCGGGCTCTCGTGCTCGGCAAAGACGATGTCGCGGCCGCCGGCGGCGAAGACCGGCGTGAGTTTCAGCTTGCCGTCGCGCGTGAGTCGACGCGGCGCGTCGGACGGAACTAGGTCCGCAGCCGACAAACGTGCCGGGGAAGGATCAGAGGAGCTCATCGATCACCCGGCCCCCTTCGAGCACCCGCAGCTCGGCACGGGCGGCGGTAGGGATCCCGGCGAGCTCGAGCATGGTGGTTCCGACCATGGCCGGCGTGATCGGCCGGGTGAGCGGGTGTTCGCCGCGCGGATCGCTCTCACCGACGACCCGGCCCGGTTCGACCCCGCCGCCGGCCCAGAGCGAGAAGTAACACGGGTGCCAGTGGTCCCGCGAGCCGATCGCGTTGATCCGGGGCGTTCGCCCGAACTCGCCCATGCAGACGACCAGGGTGGTTGCGAGCAGCCCGCGCTCATCCAGGTCGTCCAGCAGCGTGGCGAAGACCCGGTCGAACAGCGGCCCGTGCCAATCCGCAAGCAGCCCGAAATTGTCGGCGTGCGTGTCCCAGCCGTAATCGGAGAACTGGTAGAAGACCTCGACAAACTGGCTCCAGTTGACCTGCACATACGGCACGCCCGCTTCGACCAGGCGGCGCCCCAGCAAGCAACTCTGGCCGAACGATGTATAGCCATAGGCGTCGCGCGTCTGCGCTCGCTCGCGCGAAAGATCGAACGCCTGCCGGGCGTCCGGCGATGTCAACAACTCGTGCGCGCGGCGGTGCAGACCATCCCACTGTTCGAGTCGCGTGGTGTCGATGCTGCGCCGCAGCGTGTCCAGCTCCTTGAGCACGAGCTGGCGATCGCCGAGCCGCGCGGGAGTCAGTCCCTCGAACAGCTTCAGGTTAGGTATGTCGACCTCGCCGCGTTCGGAGCAGCTGACCATGAACGGGTCGTAGCCTTGTCCCCAGGAGCCGCCGCCGTAGCCCTGCAACGGCCCACGACCGTCGCCGATGGGTCCCCGCGCCAGCGAAACGAACGAGGGCAGCCCCGCTGCGCTACGCCGCCGCGCCAGCACGGCGCCGAAGTTGGGCGGGTAACCGCCGGCGTTGGCGGGGGAACCTGTGAGCGCGATCGAGCCGGCGATCAGGTGATCGCCGTCGAAGTTCACATTGCTCCGAATAAGCGAAAAGCGATCACTGCGTGCCGCGAGACGCGGCAACAGTTCCGTGAAGCGGACGCCCGGCGTGCGCGTGGCGATCGTCGCGAACGGGCCGCGATACTCGACCGGCGCCTTCGGTTTCGGATCGAACAAGTCGAGGTGACTGGGGCCGCCCCCCAGCCACACGAGCAGGATCGACCTGGCTCGCGCGGTCTCCGCGGCGGCCGCCTGGGTCAGAACACGAGGCAGAGCGGCACCCGCCCACGGCGCCAGCAGCCCCGCCCGGAGGAACGCGCGGCGCGTGGTCCCCTGACAGTCTCGACAGCGGAAGCTGCCTACCTCGAGCATCGCTCGGTTCTCCGGGAAAGCGGTGGCATGCCAGCCAGATTCTAGCAAATCCGGTTGCACGGATGCACTGCTCGGGTAGGCTGGCGAACATGACACCCAACACGCGGACGACCGTCATGATTCTCGGGTTGAGCTGGCTCGGCGTCGCGGCCGTGCTGGCCATGCCGCTGGCTGCCGAAGAGCGGACGGAGCGATTCGACCGGGACCCCGGCTGGGACGGTCACAACCATCGCTCGGACACCCCGCCGCCCCGCACGGTCCGGCAGGATTTTGGCTATAGCCCGAGCGGTCACGCGGGCGGCAAGCCCGGCGCGATGGGGGGCTTCATCAGCCCCGCCGCCGAGCCGGCGTACTATGCGAAGAAGATCTCCGCGAAAACGCTGGGCGACGTGCTCACCGCCTCCGGCACGCTGTCGTGCACCGGGCGGCCGTTCCACGTTCTGGTCGGCTTCTTCAACGCGGACACGCTCAACGAGTGGCGGACGCCGAACACGATCGCGCTGCGGCTTTCCGGCCGCGGCGATGTGTTCTACGCCTGGCTCGAGTACGCGACCGCGCGCTGGCGCGCCGGCGGCGACAGCCCGACCGGCTTTCCCACCGAGCGCGATCCGCAAACCGGACGGCAGCAGCTCAAGGGGTTCCCGGCCGGGAACGCCGTGTACCGCTGGTCGCTGCGCTACGACCCGAACGGCAATGACGGGCAAGGGGTGATCACGGCGACCATCGGCGACCAGACCGCGGTTTGCCACTTGAGCGAGGGGCACCAATCGGACGGCGCGACGTTCAACCGCTTCGGCCTCATGACCGTGATGAAATCGGCGGACACGGGGGGCGAGCTCTGGCTGGACGACGTGATGGTCAACGGCGAAACGGAGGACTTTAGCACCGACCCCAGCTGGGACCAATTTCAGAACCGTCGCAGCTATGTCAGTCGCAGGGTGCGTCCGCGCTTCGATTTCGGCTTCAGCTCCACGCAGCACGCGGGCGGCCGGCAGCAGGGCGAATTGGGCGGGCTCATCTTTCGCGGCGACTGCCGCTACCCGCAGAAGATGGCCTGCTACGGCGACCGGCTCGGTACGGTGAGCCTGGCCAAACCGCTGCGGGCATCGGGCAAGGTCTGCCTGCGCCGCGGCGTGACGGATAGCACGGTGCTGATTGGCTTTTACAACGCGAAAGAGAGCATGGCGGTGAACCCCTCGCAGGATGCTGGGCTCCCCAAAGACTTTCTTGGCATTGCCGTCGAGGGGCCCAGCCGAGAGGGCTTCTACTTCGCTCCCACCTACCGGACGAGCGACGGCGCAAGCGGCTACCCGGCGGCGGACCGTCCCCCATACATCTATCCCGACAGTCGGCCGCATGATTGGACGCTCGAATACTCGCCGAGCGCTTCCGGCGGCGGCCGGATGACCGTAACACTCGACGGCCAATCCGTTGCGCTCGCCGTGAAGCAGGAAACCGGAGCGGCCGCCGCCCATTTCGATCGCTTCGGCATCATCACCACCTGGATCGACGGGAACGCGCAAGAGATCTATTTCGATGATCTGACCTACACGTGTGCGCAGGATTAGGCACGGCCGACTCGCCCGTAGCGCTTGTGGTGAAGCCCATTTCAAGCCAACTCGGCGTACTGGGTCAGTTTGGCTGATATCCCCCCTGTCCCCCCCTTGCTTAGGGGGGGACAGGGGGGTCGTTCCTCAAACTGACCCAGTACCAAACTCGGTGGTTGCTTGCCACGCCGTGAACCGCGCGAGACAATGCGGCCGGTTGCCGTCTCCGGAGGCGTTCGATGCTGCGCATCCTCGGGTCGCCCAAGACGCTCTGTGACGGAGTGACCCGCCGCGACTTCTTGCACATCGGCGGGCTCGGTGCGTTTGGCCTGGGCCTGAGTGATCTCCTGCGTCTCCGCGAGCTCCAGGCGTCGCCGACCCGGGCTCCGGCTAGCTTCGGCCGCGCCAAAGCCTGCATCCTGCTCTTCCCGTACGGTTCGCCGCCCCAACACGAAACGTTTGATCCAAAGCCGGACGCGCCGGTCGAGATCCAGGGCGAGATGCGGGCGATCTCGACCAGCGTGCCCGGCCTCCAGATCGGCGACCACCTGCCCCGAATCGCGCGGGTGATGGACCGCGTGACGGTGATCCGCTCCATGACCCATCCCTACCCCGAGCACGGGGTGGCGTACGCGCTGAGCGGGATCCCCGAGTACACGCCCGCGCTCGAGACGCGGCCGCGCGATCCGCGGCATTGGCCGTTCATCGGGTCGGTGGTGGATTACATCGAGGAGCGCCGCACCGGATCGGCGCTCCCGCCGGTGCCGCGCAATGTCGGGTTGCCCTGGCTGCTCAACTCGAAGACCGACCTGGACGTGAGCGCCGGGCCCTACGCCGCGTTCCTCGGCCAGAGCTATGACCCGGTCTGGGCGGATTTCGACGGCAAAGGGACCCGCATTGCGCCGCGGTACACCGAGGGGCAGGCGCGGGAGTTTCACGACCCGTTCGGCGGCACGAGCGCCGAGGGGCGTTTTAGCTTATCGTCGGCGGGCCAGCTGGCGGACGACGTGCCGGTCGAGCGGCTCAACCTGCGTCGCGCGCTGCTCGATCAGTTCGATCGCGCCCGCGCCGACCTCGATCGCGGCGATCGCACGCGGGCGTTCGGCAAGTTCCAACAACTCGCGTACGCGCTGGTGACGACCAGCAAGATGCGTGACGCGCTGGACATCGGCCGCGAGCCGCTGGAGCTGCGCGAGCGCTACGGGATGACGCTGTTCGGGCAGGCGTGCCTGGCGGCGCGCCGGCTGGTCGAGGCGGGGAGCAAGTTCGTCACCGTGTTCTGGGACGGCTACGGCCAGTTCTCGGGCTGCGCCTGGGACACGCACGCCAATCACTACCCGCGCCTCAAGGAGTACCTGCTGCCGGGCTTCGACCAGAGCTACCCGGCGCTGCTGCTCGACCTCGAGGCGCGCGGGCTGCTCGATGAGACGCTGGTGATCTGGATGAGCGAGCACGGCCGCACGCCGAAGATCGATTCGAAGCCGCGGGGCGCAGGACGCCACCACTGGTCGCGCGCCTACTCGGCGGTTCTCGCCGGCGGCGGCGTGGCCCGAGGCAAGGTCGTGGGCAGCAGCGACCGGTTCGGCGGCGAGGTCCGAGACACGCCCGTGTCACCAAAGGATATTCTCGCCACGGCCTTTCACTTGCTGGGCATCGACCCGCGTACGACCGTCGAGGATCGCCAGGGGCGTCCCGTTCCGATCGCGGGGGATGGCGTGCTGCGCGAGGAACTGCTCGGCTAGCACGTGGCTACATCCTAATCCTTATGACAAGAACCGCTCGGTGCCCGAACCGACAAAGCATTGGTCTGCGCCTCGCTGAGCGGAGCGCCCTAGCCAGGGTACTCTGGACGGTGCGGCGGCTGAACGGCTCAAGGGCAAGATCGTCGTGGTCGGCTACGATGGGAAGCAGATGGACTCCCTGGAAACGCTGGCCGGCAGGATCAAAGCACATCGCTTCTTCTGTTATGCGCTGGAATCGCTCTACCAGAACTCCTTTCGCTAGACCGGGCGCACGGGGGTAGAATAGCCTGAGTCTGGGGGCCCACCATGATCTCGGTTCTGCGGTCCACACGCGCGTCCGGCCAGGCCCGGCCCAGCCGCCGGGAGCTGCTCCGCATCGGTGCGCTCGGGCTTGCCGGCCTGACGGCGTCCGAACTCACGCGGCTGCGCGCCTGCGCTGCTCCCGCCCCGCCCCACCGCTCCTGCGTCTTCATCTTCCTGTTCGGCGGTCCCAGCCATATCGATCTCTGGGATATGAAGCCGCAGGCGCCCGCCGAGATCCGCGGCGA
>JBGPMX010000184.1:0-8409 GCA_041487215.1 Planctomycetia bacterium
AGCCGTTTCGCAGCGCGACGACGTACGCGAACCTGAAGCGGCATGGCGAGGGGGTGTTCCACGTGACCGATGACGCCTGGCTGCTGGCGCGTGCGGCGGTGGGATGCGTCGAGCCGGAGCCGGCGACGCTGCCCGCCGTCGCGGTGCGCGGCCGCGTGCTCACCGATTGCTGCCGCTGGTACGAATTCCGGGTGACGTCGCTCGATGATCGATCGGAGCGTGCGCGGATCGAGTGCCAGGTGGTGCACGCGGGACGCGTGCGTGACTTCTTCGGCTTCAACCGCGCCAAGCACGCGATCGTCGAGGCGGCGATCCTCGCGACCCGCACCGAGATCCTTCCCATCACGGAAATCCTCGGCGAGTTCGAGCGGCTCGCGGCGCCGGTGCGGAAGACGGGCGGCGATGCGGAGCAGCGTGCCTACCAGTTCTTGCTCGACTACGTGCGCGCGCAGGCGGCGCGTCGCGGAGGACCCGAGGCCAAGCGGTAAAGCGGAGTGGACGTGCGGCGCTCGGAGGCGTCTATTCTTCGTGGCGGTCCAAGCTGGCCCCTCATGCCCCGTGTTCGGCGCCCCTCACCCCCGCCCCCTCTCCCCACGCTCGCCCCGCTTGCGGGGAGAGGGGTTGGGGGTGAGGGGCCGTGGCATGCGAGGGACTTTCGGCCGGAGGAACGGCGAGCTCACAGCCCCGCGCCGAACAACGGAGCCGTCACGCTTCGCGTGACGCGGATGGCTGCTTTTTCGCCCTGCTTCAATCGCGCGCTTCGTGGTAATCTGCAGGAGCCATGCCCACGCACGATTTAGCGGTTCGGGTGCGAACGCCGAGCCGCTTGCATTTCGGATTGCTCGCGTTCGGCGAAGCGTCGCCGCGCCAGTTTGGTGGCGTCGGGGTGATGATCGAGCGCCCGGGCAACGAGCTCACGGTGCGCCCGGCGGGGGCGGCGAGCGGAGACGGGCGGTCTGAGCTGGGTGCGGACGCGCGCGCGGGCGAATTCTTGAGGCGGTTCCGTGACAGCCTGGATCCCGCTGCGCGGTGTCAGCCGCTCGAACTCACGGTGCACGTCACGCGCTCCGCTCCCGAGCACGTGGGGCTCGGCACGGGCACGCAGCTCGCCATGGCCGTGGCCCGCGCGGCGGCCGTATTCGCGGGCCGGGGCGAGCTGGCGCCGGAGGAGCTGGCACGCCGCGTCCGGCGCGGCGACCGCTCGGCCATCGGCGTGCACGGGTTCTACCACGGCGGGTTCCTCGTGGACGGCGGCAAGAAGGATCTGGCGACCATCTCGCCGCTCGTGGCCCGGCTGAATTTTCCCGAGGACTGGCACCTGGTGCTCGTGATCCCGCCGGGAGCGCAGGGGCTGCACGGCCGGGCCGAGCGCGAGGCGTTCGGCGGCCTGGCCCCGATCGCGCCTGCCATTACGGCGCAGCTCTGCCGCCTCACGCTGCTCGGCATGCTGCCGTCGATCGCCGAGCGCGACTTCGCCGGCTTCAGCGCGGCGCTGTCCGAGTACGGCCGCAAGGTCGGCGAGTGCTTCGCGGCCTGCCAGGGGGGCGTTTACGCCGACCCGCGCGCCCCCGAGATCATCGACGCCATTCACCGCCAGGGGGTGCGCGGAATCGCGCAGAGCTCCTGGGGCCCCACGCTGTGCGCGGTGACCGAGAGCCGCTTGCGCGGCGAGTGGCTCGCCGCACGCCTCCCCGACGCGATCGGCGACCTGAAGGCCGAGATCGTTTGCACGACCGCCAACAACCTGGGCGCCCGGATCGAGGTGGTTGCGATTGACTGAAACCCCTGTCTGACTAGAATTTCGCACCCCAAGGGCCAACCGTATCGCTCGAAGTCACGCGGCGCGGATGGGACTTATCCGTGAGTATGTCGGAACCGCCCGACAAGTATGAGTCGGATCGGCTGGCGAAGATCCCTCAGCTCCGAGCGTTGGGCATCGACCCCTGGGGGGGCCGGTTTCCCGATCGCCGCTGGATCGCCGACGTGCGCAGCGCGTGGGTGGAAGGGACCGAGCACGGCCAGGGCCCGCGCGTGCGCGTGGCGGGCCGCGTCATGGGCAAGCGGGTCCAGGGCAAGGTGCGGTTCATCGATCTCCAGGATTGGACCGGGCGTATCCAGGTCTTCGTCGGACAGAAGCAGGTCGGCCCGACCGGCTGGGAAGTGGCGGAGCTGATCGACCTGGGCGACCTGATCGGCATGGACGGCGAGCTCGGCAAGACGCGCATGGGGGAGCTCACCGTTTTCGCCGAGACCGTGCACTTCCTCACCAAGTCGCTCGCCGCGCCCCCCGAGAAGTGGCACGGGCTCCAGGACAAGGAGCTGCGCTACCGCCAGCGCTACACCGACCTGATTTACAACCCGGACGTGCTCGCTACGTTCCTGACGCGGTCGCGCGTCATCGCCCAGATCCGCTCGTTCCTGGCCGCACGCGGTTTCCTCGAAGTCGAAACGCCGACCCTCCAGGCCATCGCGGGGGGCGCCGCGGCGCGGCCGTTTATCACGCACCACAACGCGCTGGACCTCGATCTCTACATGCGCATCGCGCTCGAGCTGCACCTGAAACGGTTGATGGTCGGCGGTATCGAGCGCGTCTTCGAGCTCGGGCGCGTGTTCCGCAACGAGGGGATCAGCACACGGCACAACCCCGAATTCACCATGCTCGAGCTGTACCAGGCGTACGGCGACTACAACGACATGATGGAGCTGACCGAGAGCCTGATCGTCTGCCTGCTCGACGCGACGGCGCCCGCGACGCCGGCCGGCACGGTGCCGGCCGCGGGCGAGCGGCGACGCACGGTCGGCTGCGTCGAGATCCACTACGATCCTCCCTGGCCGCGGCGGTCGTACGGCGATCTGCTCGCGGAGCATACCGGGGCGCGTATCGGCGACCGCGGCTCGATCGAGGCGGCAGCCGCCCGGCACGGCATCGACACCGCGAACAAGCACCTGGATGTCCTGGTGCACGAACTGTTCGAGCACGCCGTCGAGGGCAAGCTGGCTGGCCCGGTGTTCGTGATCGACTACCCCGCCGCGCTCTGCCCGCTGACCAAACGCAAGGCGTCCGACGACCGGCTGGCGGAGCGGTTCGAGCTCTACGTGGGGGGCATGGAGCTCGCCAACGCGTACACCGAGCTGAACGACCCGATCTTGCAGGAGCAGCTGTTCCGGCAGCAGCTGGCCGGGCTGCCGCCCGAGCAGTCGATGGCGAAGATGGACGAGGACTTCGTCCGGGCGCTCAAGGTGGGCATGCCGCCGGCCGGCGGGCTGGGCATCGGCATCGACCGCCTGGTGATGCTGCTGACCGGGTCGCCGAGCATCCGCGACGTGATCCTGTTCCCGCTGCTGCGCCCCGAAGCGGCGGCGGGGAAGGAAGCGAAGCCGGCCGCAGGCGATAAAACCTAGTGGTGCGTCCTACGTGAAGTCTCGGGTTGGGTGGCCGGGGTCGAGTCTTCGAGCCCCCGGTAACCGCGTGCTGGGGGCTCGCCGAGGCTCGACCCCAGGCACCCCGAAAATGGAACTGGGACGGAACACTAGCGGGTGCCGCAGAAGAATGGTGTCGCTGAATTCGCCAGAATTCAGTCCCCCGACCTCTGGCGAGTTCGGCTACGAGCAGAAAGCAAGCTGCTCGGTTCGCCGAAACTCTCTCTCGCGTATTGCGCACGGAGGCCGTCTCTCATGTATAAGCTCGTCCTCTGCCTACGCTACCTGCGCACGCGCTGGATCGCACTGGCGTCGATTGTCAGCGTGACCCTGGGCGTCGCCACGCTCATCGTCGTGAACAGCGTCATGCACGGGTTCGCGACCGAGATGCGCGAGCGGGTGCGCGGCGTGCTGGCGCATATCATGATCGAAGGGCCGCCGGGGATCGGGTTCGAGCACGCGGACCTGCTGATGGATCGGATCCGCACGGTGGCAGGCGACAAGATCGAAGCGATGACGCCGGTCATCGAAACGTTCGGGATGTTGAGCTTCGATCTCGCCGGGGGGGTGTACAACCAGCCCGTGCACGTGATCGCGGTCGACCCGGCGGGTCGGGCCGCGGTGGGCAAGTTCGCCGAGTATCTCCAGGACGTGCGCAACCGGGCCGACCCGGCACACGCGTTTGACATCCGGGACGACGTGCGGGCAATCGTCGAGGAGCGGGCGATCTACGAAAAGCTGACGCGGGCGCGCGCGGGGCAGGGGGCGTCCCAGCGCGCCCTCCCCGGCCGCGTGGGCGCACGCAACGGCTTGGGGCGGTTGGGTGATCACACGCCAGCGGAGGCGGGGCGGGGGCCCGAGAACATGGACCCCGCCGTGTTGTCCGAGGCGCTGGAGACGCTGGGCGAGAGCCTGGCGATCCCCGGGGTTGCGACGCCGAACGCCCCGCGCCTGCTGCCGGAATTTCGTGATGCCGAGCCTTCCGCGGAGCCCGGCCGGTTCACGCCGGCGTCCCAGGACGAGCCGCCGGCGCTGTTGCGCGAGCCGGCGCCGCTGCGATCCTCGCGGCAGCTCGATGCCGGCGGCGACTTCGTCGGCGCGCCGTCGGTCCCCGACGCCGCGCAGCCCCCTTCCCCGAAGCCGCTCATGGAGTTCGACTCGCAGGCTGCGCCGCAGCACACCAAGGGGGTGATCATCCCCTGGCTGATCGCCTCCATCCGGGTGCACAACGAGGACATCGAGGTGATTCGCCCCGGCGCGCAGGTCCGCCTGATCCTGCCCAGCTCCTCGGCGCGCCCCGAGCCGCGATTCGCGGCACGTACGGTCGTGGACCGTTTCAAGAGCGGCATGAGCGAGTACGACCAGACGAACTGCTACATGGACCTCGCGGACATGCAGGAGCTGCTCGGCATGGGAGAGCCGAACCCGCGCGTGACGTCGATCCAGATTCGGCTCAAGGACTACGCCGATGCGCCGACCGTCGTACGCGCGCTCGAGAGGCTGTTTGTGCCGCCGCGGTTCCGCGTGGTGACCTGGGAGCAGAAGCAGGGTGCGCTGCTCGGCGCCGTCGCGGTCGAGGGCGGAATCCTGAATGTGCTGCTGTTCATGATCATCGCCGTCGCCGGCTTCGGCATCCTGGCGATCTTCTTCATGATCGTGGTGGAGAAGACGCGCGACATCGGCATCCTGAAGTCGTTGGGGGCGTCGGACCGCGGCATCCAGTCGATCTTCCTGGGCTACGGGCTGGGGCTCGGCGTGCTGGGCAGCGGCATCGGCATGACGATCGGTCTGCTGATCGTGATCTTCCTGGACAAGATCGAACGGTTCCTGAGCTGGGCGACCGGGCATGACGTGTTCGACCGTAACCTCTACTACTTCGACAAGATCCCGACGGTCATTGATCCGTGGAACATCGCGTGGATCGTCGGCGGCGCGATCCTGATCGCGGTGGCCGCCAGTGTACTGCCGGCGCGCCGCGCCGCCGCGCTGCGGCCGGTCGAGTCGCTGCGCTACGAGTGAGCGTGTTGAACTGTTGACCGGTTGAACTGTTGAACTGTTGACCGGCCGAGACCAGGGGATGTTCAACCCCTATCCCGATCGTAACCAAAGCGTAGCACGATCGGGATGGCGCCCGCGATGACGCATACTAAAGCATGAACTCCAACGCAGATGTTCCAACCATTCAATCGTAGGCCGAGGTGACGATGAGTGAATTTCTTGCGGCGCATGGGCTCAGGAAATCGTACTTCAAGGGCCGTCGCACCCCTGGGCGCGGGCTGCACGGGCGCGTCACCGGGGTCACGCGCTACCTCAACCCGTGGCGCAGACCGGCCTCCGGCATCGAGGTCCCGGTGCTGCTCGGCGTCGACCTCAGCGTATCGGCGGGGGAGTTCCTGAGCGTCGTGGGCTCGTCGGGCTGCGGCAAGAGCACGCTGCTGCACTTGCTGGGCACGCTCGACGTGCCGGACGAGGGAGACGTGCGCTTCGGCGGCGCGCGCATCGACAATCTGCCTCCCGCCGAGCGCGACCGGGTGCGTAACGAGGTCTTCGGTTTCATCTTCCAGTTCTACCACCTGCTGCCGGAGTTCAGCGCGCTCGAGAACGTGCTTGCCCCGCTCATGATCCGGCACGGTGTGGTGGCGTACCGCCGAGCCTACGGCCGGCTGCGGGCGGACGCCGAGCGGTTGCTCGATCGCGTGGGGCTCGGCCACCGCGCGCAGCATAAGCCGAGCGAGCTGTCGGGGGGCGAGATGCAGCGCACGGCGATCGCCCGCGCGCTGGCCGGCGGTCCGCAGGTCCTGCTCGCCGACGAGCCGACCGGCAACCTGGACGCGGTCACCGGGCAGGAGATCATCGACCTGCTGGCTCGCTTGAATCGCGAGGAGGGGCTTACTATCATCATGGTCACTCACGACGCCGGCATCGCGGAGCGTGCCGACCGCTGTGTGCGGCTCGTGAACGGGCAGGTCGCCGAGGTCGCCGCCGTGGGCTGAGCCCGTCCGAGCAAACGGAACCGTCTCCTCTTCCGTCTTCGAGCGCGGCGTAGCTGAATTCGCCAGAACGCAGGGAGTGCACCTGCTGACGGACCCCCCCCGCATGGGCCTCAAGGTTTACATTTCCGGCAAGCTCTACGAGAAGGACGACGCCCGGATTTCGGTGTACGACCACGGCTTCCTCTACGGCGACGGCGTCTTCGAGGGGATCCGCAGCTACGGCGGCCGCGTCTTCCGCCTCCGGCAGCACATCGCTCGCCTGTACGACTCGGCGCGCGCCATCCGGCTCGAAATGCCGATGACGCCCGACGCGCTGGCCGAGGCGGTGCGGAGCACGCTCCAGGCCAACGGCATCGCGGACGGGTACATCCGGCTGGTTGTCTCCCGCGGCGCCGGCTACCTGGGCCTGGACCCGCGCAAGACGTCGAACCCTCAGGTCATCATCATCACGGACCGCATCGAGCTGTACCCCAGCGAGCTCTACGAGAAGGGGATGGCGATCGTCACCGCCAGCACGCTGCGCAACCACCCGAACGCGCTGAGCCCGCGCATCAAGTCGCTCAACTACCTGAACAACATCCTGGCGAAGATCGAGGGGATCGACGCGGGCGTGCCCGAAGCGTTGATGCTGAACGTGAAGGGCGAGGTGGCCGAGTGCACGGGGGACAACATCTTCGTGGTGCGCCGCGGGCAGGTTCTGACCCCGCCCACCGACGCGGGGATCCTGGAGGGGATCACGCGCGAGGCGGTCATGGAGCTGGCCCGCGAGGCCGGCTACGAGGTGCACGAGAAGCCGCTCTTGCGGCACGACGTGTACACGGCAGACGAGTGCTTCCTGACCGGCACGGCGGCCGAAGTGATCCCGGTGGTGCGTTGCGACGGCCGGGCGATCGGCAGCGGCCAGCCCGGCCCGATCACGAAGGACCTGCGGCAGCGCTTCATCGAGCTCACCCGCCGCGGCGAGTAACCACCCAACCACTCGCAGCCCCTTCCGGAGGGATCGGCTCTCTTCCCCACGCGCGGCTCGTCTGACTGGTCCTCTCACGGCAGAGCCTCTTTGCGCGCACATCTCGCCCCTCGCCCCACGCGAGCTCCTCTCATGGATCATAAGAGCAAGCGTGGGGAGAGGGGCGGGGGTGAGGGGCAGTGGGACGCTCAACCTTCAACTCTCGACGCTTTTGGCTCCTCTCACGGAACGCTTAGCGCGACGTCTCGAGCATCTTGACGTTCGGGCAGAGCCGCTGGAGCTGGCGCGAAAGGTACGCGCGGATGTGCCCGCTGGTCTTCATGGTCAGCACGTGGTTGGCCAGCTCCTGGGCTTCGCGCGCCGACGTCGACCGGATCAGCTCTTTGATCGACGGGATCAGCATGGGGCTCATCGAGAAGCGGTGCAGGCCCAGGCCCAGCAGCAGCAGGACGGCGCGCGGCTGCCCAGCCATTTCGCCGCAGAGCGTGACCGATTTGCCGGCCGCGTTGCACGCCGCGACGACGCCGCGCAGTACGCGGATCACCGCGGGGCTCAGCGGGTCGCAGAGGTGCGCGACCTTGGGGTTGTCGCGATCGGCGGCCATAAGGTATTGCACCAGGTCGTTGGAACCGATCGAGATGAAATCGGCCTCCGCCATGATGTGATCGATGCAGATCGCGGCCGCGGGCACTTCAAGCATGACGCCGACCTGCGGCTCGGCGAACGCGAGCCCCTGGCGGAGCAGCCGGGCGCGTGACCGCTCGACCATCCGCTTCACGCGCCGCACCTCCTCGACCGTGGTCACCATCGGGAAGAGCAGCCGGACGTGGCCAAACTGCGCCGCGCGCAGCACCGCGCGGATCTGGATCTGGAAGAACTCGGGGTGCTCGAAGCTGAGGCGCAGCGAGCGCCAGCCGAGGAACGGGTTCGCCTCGCCGCGGTGCCCCAGGTACGGGACGCTCTTGTCGCCGCCCAGGTCCAGCGTGCGGATCGTGACGTTGCGGCCGGGGCTGGCGTCGATTACCTGGC
>JBGPMX010000185.1:0-8405 GCA_041487215.1 Planctomycetia bacterium
AGGTTGTCATCCTGAGCCAAGCGAGGAACGAGCAAAGCGAAGGATCTCGGTGCTTCGTTGTGGCGCGGTCTCCTCGCCCCCGCGCTCATGGATCTATGGAGGGGAGAGGGCCAGGGTGAGCGGGCCCTGGGCTGTGGAGTCGAACCGCTTCGCGGTACCGCAGCTAGATGGATTCCCCGCCCGACTTCCGAGCGAAGGCCCAGACCACCACCGGATAATCCGGCTCATTGCGCAGCGAATGCAGCCAGGGTATCCACTCCCGCCACTCTCCCAGGTTCGCCCGGACCGCGGCGCGGTTGCCCCACGAGCCGGTCGCGATATCTCCCAGCCGAAAACCGCCTTCGGCGAGCAGGTGCTTGAGCCCGAGCTCGGTCCAGCGCGAGCAGTCCACCGGGTGGTCGTGCACGCGGAGCAGGAAGGGCGTGGTGGCGACGAAGGTTCCGCCCGGCCGCAGCATCTCCCACACGTGGCGCACCGCGCGATGTGGCCGGAGCACGTGCTCCAGTACCTGCTCGGCGATGATGAGGTCGAACGCGGCCTTCTCGAGCGGGCCGTCGCACACGTCGTAATCCGGTAGCCCGACCGAGCGGTACGAGGCGAACCCGAACTCCTGCCATCGCTCGCCGCTCAGCTCGATCGCATCGAGCTGCGCGCGATCCAGGGATCGAACGAAGCGTTCGGTCTCCCGGTTCATGACCACGCGGACCCAGTGGGTCTCGCGGGCGCCAAGAGCACGGCGGAGGAGGCGGCGCCATCCCCGCCACACGCTCCCGCCCGCTCGCCTCCATGCGCTCTTTGGCGCTCTGCTTTCGTACATCATCAGGTAGCGCTGTAGTACTAGCATTATTCGGCGCGCAGCCACGGATCGAGCACGGAGGTCCAGAGGCGATATCCTTCGGCGTTGAGGTGCAGGCCGTCCTTCTGGAAGAGCTCAGGGCGCGGCCGGCCGTCCGGGCCGAGCATCGGCGTGTAGACGTCGGCAAAAGCGAGCCGCTTGTCGCTCCGAGCGTAGTCGCGGATCTTCTCGTTGGCGCCACGAATCTTCTCGACCAGCGCCCAGCGCTGGATGCTTGGCTTGATGGAAACGAAGACGATGCGGGTATCGGGCAGCGCTTCCTGGACTTTGTTTACGAACGCCCGGAAGTCCTCGAGCACCCGTGCGGGACTCTTGCCCGCCGCGATGTCGTTGTCCCCGGCGTAGAACACGACCGTGCGTGGTTGGTAGGGCCAGACAATGCGGTCCGCGTATCGCACACAATCGGCGATGTGCGAGCCGCCGAATCCGCGGTTGATCACGTGCCGCGACGGGAAGCTCTCGGCCACGTTCCAGAGCCGGATGCTGGAGCTGCCGACGAAGAGAATGCCCGCCGGGGCCGGTGCCGCGGCGCGGTCCGCCGTTTCGAAGCGCCGGATGTCCGCCTCCCAGCGCTCGGCCGGCGAGTCGGCCGATGCCTGACGCCGATCCGGGCACGGGTCGTGGAACGGCCGCTTACCCCCCTCCCAGTCCCCTTTCGCTTCGTGATCGAGCTCGGCGTATTTCCTGGCGAGCTCCGCGACCGCGTTATCGTTCTGGTCGACCTGGAGCTCGAGCCAGTAGCCCTCGACCCCGTGTTGGGCGACGCGGATGCCGGCGGCCAGCCGGCCGCGGTGGTCCCCCCCCGCGCAGTCCGCCGCCAGCAGCGCGGCCATGAGCCGGTCGGCCAGGCTGCCCCGTGTCTCCTCATACGCCGTCGCCATGGCGACGACCACGGCGCGTCCGGTCAGGGTGTTTCCCTGGCACGCGTAGTAGCGGCCGCTCATGGCGCCCCAGTACACGCCGGACGGGTCCGCATCCGCCGGGTTCCGGTTGGCCGCGCGCCCCTTCATGTCGATGATCGCCAGCTGGCGCTTGTCGCGCCGTGGGTCGTCACGCAAGAGCTCGCCGAGCACCTCTTCGGGGAGCTTACCCGCGGCCAACAGATCCAGCGCCCGCTCCCCCCATTTCGGCTCGTGCCAGTGCTGGGTGCAGAACGCGCCGACGTCGGCTCGCGCGTAGGGAACCACCTGGCCGACTGCCGGGTACTTGCTCGCCACCGCCGCGCCGCAGACGCCCGATTCGGGGTCCACGGCCACGATCGAAAACGTGCCAGACACGCCGTGCTCCGGCGCAAGCTGCCGGGACGATTCGGCCGCAACCGGCGACGCCGCCGCGTGCCGTGCGGTTGGCGCGCCGCACCTGGCGGCGCATGCGAGCATGGCGATCGCCGAGAGCTCCAGGAGCCTAGCGTAGCGCGCGCACATAGCGGGACGCCTCATGCCAGAATTTCGTGGATCACGTGCCCGTGCACGTCGGTGAGCCGACGCTGGATGCCGTTGTGGTAGTAGGTCAGCCGTGTGTGGTCGATGCCCAGCAGGTGCAGGATCGTGGCGTGGAAATCATAGACCGTCACCGGGTTTTCCGCCACCTGGTAACCCACCTCGTCGGATGCGCCGTAGCGCATCCCCTTCTTGAGCCCTGCGCCCGCCATCCAGCAGGTGAACGCGAGCGGGTGGTGGTCGCGTCCTCGGGTGCCGACTCCTTCCGTAAACGGCGTGCGGCCGAACTCGCTGGACCAGAAGACGAGCGTGTCGTCGAGCAGGCCGCGGCGTTTCAGGTCCCGGATCAGGCCGGCACACGGCTTGTCGAGCAGGGCCCCCTGTGCGTCGTGGTTCTCTTTGACGTCCTCGTGCGCGTCCCAGTTGATCCGTGGAGTGCCGCCGAGCGATGCGCCGTTATAGAGTTGCACGAACCGCACGCCGCGCTCGATGAGGCGGCGCGCCAAGAGGCAGTTGCGCCCGAACCCGGCGGTGACGGGGTTGTCCAGCCCGTAGAGCCGCTGCGTCTCTTCCGTCTCTTCCTCGAAGCGAATCGCGTCCGGAATGCTCGTCTGCATCTTCGCCGCCAGCTCGTACCCGCGCAGGCGCGCGGCCAGGGCGCTGTCGCCGGGGTCGGCGTCGGCGTAGCGTCGGTTCATTTCCGCGAGCAGCTCCAGGCTGGCGCGGCGCCGGTCCGGCGCGATGCCGGGCGGGGTGTTCAGGTTGGCGATCGGCTCGGTGCCGTCCGTGCGTAGCGCCGTCCCCTGGTGCTCGGCCGCTAGGAATCCCTGGCTCCAATTGTTGGACCCGCCGTTCGGCAGGCCGCGCGGGTCGGGCAGCACGACGAATGTGGGCAGCTCCTGGCTGTCCGAGCCCAGGCCGTAAGACAGCCATGAGCCCAGGCTGGGGAATCCGTTCAGCGTGAAGCCGGTGTTCATCTGGAAGCAGGCCGGTGTGTGCGACGAGCTCTTCGTGTTCATCGAGTGGATGAACACAAGGTCGTCGGCGCAGGCGGCCAGGTGCGGCAGGAGTTCGCTTACCCAGAGACCGCTCTGGCCGCGGCGGCGAAATTCGTAGAGGCTGCCCAGCAAGTTGCCGGGCTTGCCGAAGAACGTGTCGATCGTTCCCTTTCCGGTGAGCGGCTCGCCGTTGTGTTGCGCCAGCTCCGGCTTGTAGTCGAACGTGTCGACATGGCTGACGCCGCCGGGCGAGAAGATGTGGATCGCCCGCTTGGCCTTGGGCAGGAAGTGCGGTCGGCCGGGCCGCGTGCGCGGTTCTGCCCCGCGCGCCGGCTCCGCCGCGCGGCCATCCGCCTGGAGCATCCAGGCCAGCGCCATGGCGCCCAGGCCGGTCCCGGCATCGCCCAGGAACCGCCGGCGGCTCAGGAGCTCCACGCCTCGTGGCCCGTCGCTGGAAGGAAGCAGCATGTCGCTTTTCCCCGCTCGGTCAGCGCACGTAGAGGAATTCGCTCGAATTCAGCAGCACCCAGCACACGCTCTCCAGCCCATGCTCCGTGAGCAGTCGCACCGTCGCGGCCACTTCGGCCGGTTCCGGTACGCGGCCGAGCGCGAGGCGATACGTGCGTACGACTTGTTCGGCGTGGTCCTCGCCGGCCTCGCGGCGCACGCGCGCGGCGAAACGATCGGCCTGGCGGATGACGAAGGAGTCGTTCATGAGCGCTAGCGCCTGGAGCGGCGTCGTGGTGTTCCGCCGTACGGGGCTCGTGATCGATGGCGCGGGGCAGTCCAGGGCGTCCAGGAACGGGCTCTTGCCGGTGTTCACGCTCATGCGATACACCGTGCGGCGATTGAATTCGGGCGTGTCGGGGTCGATCGGCGTGTAGAACTGCGTGAGCAGCGCCGTCACCTTGAAAGGACGAAAGCTCGCCCCGCCGATCTGCTCGTTCAGCTCGCCGCTGACGCGAAGCATGGCATCGCGCACGATCTCGGCTTCGAGCCGGCGCGGCGCGAACCGCCAGAGCAGAACGTTGTCGGCATCGACCGCCGCCGCTCTCGAGTCGAATCGCGCCGCCTGGCGATACGTTGCCGACAACATGATCAGCCGGTGCATCCGCTTGATGCTCCAGGCCCCGCTCCCCGCGCCGCCGCAGGACTCCGCGTCCGGATCGTCAGGCGAGCCCAACGCCGTCTCGGGGTGCTTCGGCTCGCGCGGGCTCGCGGAACCGCACCGCGGATGCACGAACTCGGCGGCCAGCCAGTCGAGCAGCTCGGGGTGCGACGGCCGTCCGCCGTTCCTGCCCAGGTCGCTCGGCGTGCCGACGAGTCCCTGGCCGAAATGGTGCTGCCAGATGCGGTTCACCATCACACGCGCCGTGAGCGGGTTGTCGGGGTGTACCACCCAATCCGCGAACCGGCGGCGTCGCTCGGCCTCGGGGGAATCGGCCAAGAGGCCGAGTTCCGGCGCGGGATGCGCGACGGCCGAGAGCGCGGCGGCGGTGACCGCCGCGCCGGGCTTGCGGATGTCGCCGCGCTGGAAGACGACCGTCGGTTCCGGCTGGCGCCGCACGCCGGAGTACGTTAGAGGCACCTGCGTGGCCGCCGCGAGCTCTGCCTCGTTCCGCTTGAGCTCTTCGCTCTGCGTTTGGTACTGCGCCTCGAGGTCCTCGCGGTCGGCCGCATGCGCAGCCAGCGCGGCGTCCGGCATGCGGCCCTGTTCCACCGTGTCGAAATGCCAGAGCCCGGTGGTGGCATCGTCCGAAGTGAACGGCCGGTCCGGCACGGCATCGATGGGGCGCAGCGCGTGCGAGATCCGGACCTCGTCGACCAGCCCATCGCAGCCGATCTTCTGCGGCGGGTACGCCCCAAAATAGAGGGATGGCGGCGGCTCGCTCGCCGCTTTCGCGGCCGCGGGGCCGCCAGCCGCTCGCCGCTCTACCGCGGTGTCCCGCACCCGCTTGCCGTCCAGGCCCAGTTGCACGCGCCGGCCATCGAACCGCATGGCCACGTAGTGCCAGTGGCCGTCTGTGATGTCTGTCTCGGACTTGATCTCGGACGGCTCGTAGCCGGGTAGGTAAGCGCTCAGCACGCCGCTCCCGGCGTAGCTGTACAGTTCCCAGTGATCGCTCGATTCCTTCATCCGATTGGCGACCAGGATGTTGAAGCCGCGCTTGCCGTCGAGCTTGCACCAGCACTCGACGGTCAGCGGCGGCTGGTGGTAGCCGGGCGTGGCCCGCGCCACGCCGTGGCCGCGGCGTGCATCGAGCGCGCTCGCGAACGCGCCGGCGACGAGCCGGGCGCCGTCGCCCCCCGGCGGTTCGCTCTGCGCGTCGTTCGGCAGCCGGTCCGAGATCGCCTCGAGCGCCGACCGCGCGGTCTCGGTGCGCCGCCGCAGCGGCTCAATGGCGGTCTCGAGCGCCTTCTGCTCGTCCGGCGTTAGCAGCGGCCGGTTGCCGTGGTCCGTCCCGTCAAAGACGGCCTTGAGGCGGTAGTAATCGGTCTGCGGGATCGGGTCGAACTTGTGGTCATGGCACCGCGCGCAGTTCACCGTCATGCCCAGAAATGTCTGCGACACCGCGGCGATCAACTCTTCGATCTGCTCCTCGTGCGTGCGCATCTTCTCGAGCTTGCTCTTGGTGACATTCTGAATTTCGTCCCACGGGCCCGCGACGAGGAAGCCGGTGGCGACGATGCCGTCGCGTGTGATCGGTTCCAGCACATCCCCCGCAAGCTGCTCGCGCACGAACTGTGGATACGGCTTGTCGTCGTTGAAGCTGCGGATGACGTAGTCGCGGTAACGCCAGGCGTGCTCGCGCAGCTTGTCGTTCTCGAACCCGTCGCTCTCGCCGAATCGAACGACATCCAACCAGTGGCGCCCCCAGCGTTCGCCGTAATGCGGTGATGCGAGCAGGCGATCGATCAGCTTCTCATAAGCGTCCGGCGACGGGTCGGACACGAACGCGTCGATCTCGTCGGGCGTGGCGGGCAGGCCGACGAGGTCGTAGCTGGCGCGACGCAGGTAGGTGGCGCGGTCCGCTTCCGGAGCGAGTGCCAGGCCGTGCTCGGCCAGCTGCGCCGCCACGAAGGCGTCGATCGGATTACGCAGCGGGCTGGGCGAGCCGGCGGAGAGCGGCGACGCGAAGGCGGCCGCCGGCGCCAGCTCCGGCACGGCGGGGCGGCGAACCGGTTCGAGCGACCACCAGGAGGCGGTGCTGGTCTGGGGACCAAGAGACAGTGCGTTCGAGGCCGCCGCCTGAGAGGGTTTGCCGTCGCCCCCCGCGCTCCTGGGCTCTTCGCCGTGGCCCAGCCGCGCGCCGAGCGCCAGCAAGACGAACAAGAGACCCAAACGCGTCGTGGAAGGGCAAATCGGGGGATGCATGGCGGTTCGGAGCAGCCTGGAGTGCGTCTGCCCATGGCAGGGCTAGATTCCTATTCTCTCGCAGGCTGATCGCGTTGCAAAGCAGAAGTGTCGGCGCTCCCCGAATTCGCCGCCGCAATCTAAGGGATCTGAGGTGAATGAGAAGAATAAGACCTTTTGGTTGACTTTATGGCATAGCGTCCCGAGAATCGTTTTTCTTTGAAGAATGCTGAGCAGGTTATGGCTCGGCGATTCTGGGGCGACGGCTCGTATTTTTGCCGTTGTGTAGCGAACGCCCCGTGGCTGTGTGTGTTGATGCCCGCCGCGACCGTCTCTACGTTGATGGTCCGTCCTCATCTTGCCGGAGTTACACCATGTCCCGCAACTGGCTGGGCCATCTCGCTCCACCCTGGGCTTCCCGTCGGCGACAAGAGACGAAGATCCGCAGGGTGCGGCACCACCGCAAGGGGTCACTGGAGCGCCTGGAAGACCGCCTCGCGCCGGCGACCCTGACGCTTTCGGGAGCGCTCGTCACGTACACGGCGGGTGACGGCGTCGCCAACAACCTCACGCTCTCCCGGAACGCGACTCAATACATCTTCAACGACACGTCGGAGACGATCACCACCGCCATCCCCGGAAGCGCCGGCAGCGGCACGAACACCGTGACCATCCCCGTCGTCGGGGTAACGGAGTTGAGCGTATCCGTTCTCGACCAGGACGACCGGGTGGATGCCAGCGGCGTCTCCGCCCCGGTGAACATCCTCGGC
Source organism: Planctomycetia bacterium (assembly GCA_041487215.1). Lineage (GTDB taxonomy): Bacteria > Planctomycetota > Planctomycetia > JALXBF01 > JBGPMX01 > JBGPMX01. The sequence goes on from JBGPMX010000185.1 coordinate 7,419, forward strand.
GGTGCCGGCGACGACACGATTTCCGTGCCCGGCAGCGGGGGCAACGACACGTTCAGCCTGGCGCTCAGCGGCGGCGGGACAAACCTGGTGGCTACGGTCAACGGCGTCACTACCACCTATGCCAACATCGGCGGGTCCAGCGTCGAGCAGATCGCCGTCGAGGCCGGGCCCGGCAATGACAGCCTGACCGTGGATAGTTCCAACGGGCTCCTCGCAGTCCCGAACGGCATCGCCTACGACGGCGGGACCGGGTTCGACGGCCTCACCCTGCAGCAGACCGGCGGCCCCACCCTTACGAGCGACACCTACATCGTGGGCCCCGCGGCGGGGGTGGGTACGAGCACCCTCGTCGGGTCCGGCAGCACCCAGACGATCACCTTCCAAAACCTGGAGCCGATGCTCGATACAGCTCCAGCGGCAACGCTTACGGTCTTCGGCACCAACGCCGCCAACGCCATCAACTACACCCAGGGCTCCGTTGCATCCAACGGCCTGGTGAGCGTCGATAATCAGGAGCCCATCGAGTTCTCCAACAAGGACAACCTGGTCATCAACGCCGGCCCCGGCGACGACGTCATCAACCTGAACAACCCGAACAGGCCGACCGGGTCCACGCCGGGCGGGCTCAAGACCATCACGGTCAACGGCGGCGACCCGACCGCCAGCGACGAGCTCATCGTGAACGGCCTGGCGGGGCAGCTCGACAACCTCCGCTACCTTCCCAGCGCCGTCGGCGCCGGCACCGTCATCAATGACAATGCGCCCCAGCCGAATGTGAACTTCACGACTGTCGAACGCTTGAGGCTGGTCGTCCAGCAGGCGGACGGCGACGGTGTCCGGGTGGATGGCACCACCGGCAACGACGCCATCGAGTTCTTCCACGGGCTGACCAGCGACAGCGGCGCGTTCGTGGGCACGATGGATCAGAACAATGCCACCGGGGTCGGCCCCTTCACCATGACGCCGATGAGCTTCACCGGCGCTTCG
>JBGPMX010000186.1:0-8405 GCA_041487215.1 Planctomycetia bacterium
CACAGCCCGGGCGAGATCATCACCTTTCGCTCGCCCGAAGGGGTGAAGCGGCAGATGGATCTGCCCGATATCGTGGCCCCATCGGTCAATTCCATGGGCACGGCCTGGCACAGCTGCGCATTGTTCATCAGCGACAACGTGGCAACGCAAATCGACGGGCTCGGGCACGTGACCGAGGGACCGGGCTGCGCGCACGAGATTCCCGACCACTGGTACAACGGCTTCAAGGAAGCAGATTGGGGCGGGAACTGGGGCCCGCGCAAGTGCGACGCAACCACCATACCGCCGATCATCGCGCGCGGCGTGCTCATCGACGTGGCCGGTTACAAGAAAGTGGACGCACTGCCGGCCCACTACGCGATCAGCCCGAAGGACCTCGAGGGTGCGCTCGATAGCCAGAAGACCGAGCTACACCTGGGGGACGTGGTGCTGATCCGCACCGGCACACTGCGCTACTGGGGGGAGGCGGGCCACGACGAGGACGGCAAGCTCAAGAAACACGATTCGGCGGGGATCACGCTGGAAAGCGCCCGCTGGCTGGTCGAGCAGCACGGGGCCATGCTGATCGGCTCGGACACGTCCGGGCTCGAATACGGTCCGTCCGACAACGACACCGCGGCCTTCCGCAGCAAGTACAGGACTTTCATCCCCGTGCACAACTACCTGCTCATCGACCAGGGCGTGCACATCGGCGAGTTCCACTTCCTGGAGGACCTGGCGCGTGACAAGGCGTACGAGTTCTGCTACGCCTGCTCGACGAACAAGATCAAGGGGACAGCGGCCGGCTTCACGCTGCGGCCCATGGCGCTGCGCTGACCAGGCGTTGCCGCCATTTGCCTCACCCGGCTTGTCCCGGTGGAAGAATGACCTGAAGGCTACGATCCGCAAGGAACGATGGGCAGGCTAGCTCTTCTTGCGTCCGTCCTTCGGGGGTTCGTCGTCGCGCACGAGATCGAGGAACTCGTCCTCGCCGACCTCCGCTGCCCCCGGCCGCATGCTGGCAACGTCCCCCTCCTCGGCGAGCGCCGGCGATTCCACGCGGAGCGGCTCCGGCTCCTTGGGCTCGGTGCTGGCCGGTTCGCTCTTTCCCCCCTTCAGGGTGCGGATGAAGTCGAGCGACGCCTCGCGTTCGTTCGGCTGCACCGGCTTCTTCGATCCCTTGGCGCCCTTGGCGGCGGGCGCTTCCGGGCGACGACTCACGAGCCCGGCGCGTTCGAGCAGCGACAGGCGCATGAGCCCTTCGTGCAGCTCATCAACCTCGGCGTCGACGCTGCGCAGGTTGGCCGGTATGTACTCGATGCGGAAGCGCTGCTTGGCGATCTCAAGCTCGTCGTTCGGATAGAGCCGTTTCTCCATCACCCGCTCGCCGTTGACCCGGATGCCGTTCGTGCTGCCCAGATCGCGCACGATCCAGGTGCCATGCACCTGCTCGAGCTCGCAGTGCTTGCTCGACACGTTGGAGAAACGCAGGCAGATGTCGCAGCTCTCGCGGCGGCCGAGGACGAGACGCGTTTTCAGCAGCGGGATCGGGTCTCCCCCGGCCACAGGCTGCAAAACGCCCAGACTGCTCTGCTGAAGCGACGCCACGGCATACTCCTCACATGCTTGAGGGAATAGAGGGGGTGGGGCCGATACCATATTTACTATAGCGACGCCGCGGGGGGCAGACAACGCGGTGGCGCGTACGGGGTCAGGGCCCGTCAAAAAAAACTTGACCATTTGACCCACTTGAAAGAGAGAATCCGCGGCGTGTCCCACATCGAACTGCCATTGCACGTGCGATGGAGAGCCGGAGTGTGTCACAGCGGATTCTCTCTTTCAACGGCGGCCCGACACCTCCTTGGAAGCGGCACCGTGCCGTAGTGCTTTTTCGGGTTTGTCGTATTGCGCCGCGGTGCCGCAGCGGCCCGCCGATTGACGGCTCGCGCGGCCTCCCTATAATTCGCTCGGGTATTCCGAGGGGAAGACTATTGAGCGAAGGAGCTACGCATGGCAGGCAACGTCGCCGAGTTCACGGACGCCAACTTTGACACGGAGGTACTGCAAAGCAAAGTGCCCGTGCTGGTCGATTTCTGGGCTCCCTGGTGCGGCCCCTGCCGCATGCTTGCCCCCACCATCGAGGAGCTCGCCAGCGAGTACAATGGTCGCGTGAAAGTGGGCAAGCTCAACACGGACGAGAGCCCCGAGACGGCCGGCCAGTACAGCATCAGCTCCATCCCCACGATCCTGCTGTTCAAAGAGGGCAAGGTCGCGGACCGCCTGGTCGGGGTCAATCCGAAGGCGCGCTTCCAGCAGATTCTCAACAAAGCGTAACCGCCCCCCGGCAGCCCGCGATGGCCCAGCGAATCATCGAGGTCGGTCACAGCCCGGATTCGGACGACGCGTTCATGTTCTACGCGCTGGCCGAGGGCAAGATCGACACCGGAGAGCTGCGGTTCCGGCACGTGCTCCAGGACATCGAAACGCTCAACCGCCGCGCGCTGGCCGGCGAACTCGAGGTGAGCGCGGTCAGCATCCACGCCTTCGCATTCCTGTCCGATCGCTATGCGCTGCTCGGCTCCGGCGCCAGCATGGGGGATGGCTACGGCCCCATGGTCGTGGCACGCGAGCCGCTCCGGCCGGAAGAGCTGCACCGCAAGACGATCGCCGTCCCCGGCACGCTCACGACCGCGTTCCTGGCTCTGCGTCTTTTCCTGCGCGCCGAGTTCGCCTACGAGGTCGTGCCGTTCGACCAGATCATCCCCGCCGTCCGCGATGCCAAAGCCGACGCCGGGCTCATCATCCATGAAGGGCAGCTGACCTACGCCGATCAGGGCCTGCACCAGGTAGTGGACCTCGGCGCCTGGTGGAAGAACGAAACCGGACTGCCTCTGCCGCTCGGCGGCAACGTGGTGCGCAAGGACCTGGGCCCGGAGCTGGTCGAGCGGATTGCGCGGCACATCAAGGCAAGTATTCGCTACGGCCTGGAGCACCGCGGCGACGCGCTGGCGCACGCCATGACCTACGCCCGCGACCTCGATCGCCCCCGCGCCGACCGATTCGTCGGCATGTACGTCAACGACTGGACGCTGGATTACGGACCGCGCGGACGCCAGGCGGTCCAGCAGCTGCTCGATCGCGGCCACGCGGCGCGGGTCATCCCCGAGCGGGTCGTGGCCGAGTTTGTCGGGTAGTCCTAGCGTGCACGTCCCGCACGCCGTCCGTCAACTCGACCGCAAGAAAGGGGGAACATGCCCATGCTCGCGATCGTTGCGCTCGGCATCCAGGAGGTGATTCTCCTGATCGTCATCGGCGTGTTGCTGCTCGGAGTCCCCCTGGTGATTGTAGTTGCCCTAATGGTTCTTTCCTCCCGCAGGTCGCTGGCCGCGGGCAATCCCGACGAGGTGGCGGAACTCCGAGATGAGGTGGCGCGATTACGCGCGGAAGTCGAGCGATTGAAAACAGGCCCTGCCTGAGGCACTCTCGACCGAAGTGCGCCCGCCATCGAGCACGGCCGACTCGTTGCACTTGCTGTCCGTGGCACCCCGCCCATGAAGTAGGACGGAGTACGGGTACCTCGTCTCTCTTCGAATGACGGGGGGGAACTTGTCATCCTGAGTGAAGCGAGGCACGAGCGCAGCGAAGGATCTCGCTACGACGAAACGAGCGGGCACGCACGGGAGCACGGCCCGATTCGTTGCACGCGCTGTGCGCAAGTGTGGCCCGCCACTCGGTGGCGGATCAGGGTGCCGCCGCGGGCGCAAGCACCTTTTGCCCCGCGTCGAGCGTGCGCAGGATCGCGTCCACGTCGAAGACGCAGCCCCCCCAGGGGCCGCCGCTGACCTGCTGGAGCGCGGCCCAGAGACGCGTATCGGCCGGCAACGCCGGGTGCGGTGCCAGGTCGGGACGCGGTGCGCGGGACGCGAGAAGCTTTGCCCCCTCGTCCGGCGTGAAGCGCCGCCCGTCCGAGCCCACCAGATCCACCGAGCCCTCGAGCTGGATCCGGTCGATCACGATCTCGACCAGGTCCCCATCGCGCAGCTTGCCAATCGGTCCGCCGGCGAGCGCCTCCGGTCCCACGTGGCCGATACAGGCCCCGGTTGAGACGCCGCTGAACCGCGCGTCGCTCAGCACCGCCACCTCCTTGCCGAAGGACAGGTGCTTGAGTGCCGAGGTCACCTGATAGATCTCCTCCATGCCCGAGCCGAGCGGGCCGGCGCAAATGAGCACCAGCACGTCCCCGGGTCGGATGCCGTCCGGCCCGCGGCTCTTGATGGCCCGCACCGCCGCTTGCTCGCTGGTGAACATGCGTGCGGGACCAAGCTTGCGGTACACGCCGTCGGCGTCGACCACGCCGGGATCGATCGCCGTGCTCTTGATGACCGATCCCTCCGGTGCCAGGTTGCCGCGCGGGAACGTGACCGTGCTGGTCAGGCCCGCGGCTGCGGCGCGCTCGGGACTCAGAATGACCGCGTCCGGATCGATTCCATCGCGCTCGCGCAGCCGTGCGCGCAGGCGGCTGCGCCGCTCGGAGCGCTCCCACTCGTCGAGCACACCGCCCAGCGTGCGGCCGGAGACGGTCATGACGTCGAGCGCCAGGAGGCCGAGGCGTCTCAGGTGCAGCATGACCTCGGGAACACCGCCGGCCAGAAACACGCGCACGGTCGGGTGGCCGATCGGCCCGTTCGGCAGCACGTCGACCAGCCGGGGAACTTGGCGATTGACGGCGTGCCAATCGCGCATGACGGGGCGGCGGAGCCCCGCCGCGTGCGCGATGGCCGGGATATGCAGCAGCAGGTTGGTCGAGCCGCCAAAGGCCGCGTGCACCGCCATCGCGTTGCGGATCGACGCGTCGCTGAGGATCGAGCGCGTAGTGATGCGGCGCGCCTCAAGGGCTGCGAGCGCGCGTGCGGACCGCCGCGCCAGGTCGAACCAGATCGGCTGCCCCGAAGGGACCAGCGCCGCGTGCGGCAGCGCCAGGCCAAGCGCCTCGCCGACGACCTGGCTGGTGGCCGCCGTGCCGAGAAACTGGCAGCCGCCGCCGGGGCTCGCACAGGCGCGGCAGCCCAGCTCCGCCGCCTCTTCGAGCGTGATCTCGCCGTGCGCGTACCGTGCACCAATCGACTGCACCTTGCCCGCATCCTCGCCCACGCTCGGGGGGAGCGTCACGCCGCCCGGCACCAGCACGCAGGGCAAGTCCCGCATCGCCCCCAGCGCCATCATCATCGCCGGCAGGCCCTTGTCGCAGGTCGCGATGCCCAGAACACCCCGCGCCGTCGGCAGCGACCGGATCAGCCGCCGGAAAACGGTGGCCGCGTCGTTGCGGTACGGCAGGCTGTCAAGCATCCCGGTCGTCCCCTGCGTGCGGCCGTCGCAGGGGTCCGAGCAGCACGCGGCGAACGGGAGGCAGCCCAGCGCGCGCAGCTCCTCGGCGGCAGCGCGAGCGAGCAGGCCGAGCTCCCAGTGGCCGGTGTGGTAGCCCAGCGCGATGGGCCGCCCATCCTCGGCGCGCAGGCCGCCCTGCGTGCTCAGGATGAGAAACTGCCGCCCCGTCATGAGGTCCGGCGCCCACCCCATACCCGCGTTCTGGCTCAGGCCGAACAGGTCGCCGCTCGGCGAGTTCAGCAGCAGCTCGGGCGTGAGCGGCAAGCTGCCAGCCGGTCCCGCCGCGCGGGTCTCGACTTCCAGAAGCGTGGGGTCGGCCGTCTCGAAGAGCGGGTCGGAGTCGGCGAGCGTTCGGTGCAGTGTGCTCTCTGGCATGCGGACAACCCTCGAAGCGAATGGTCGGCTCGGTCGGAAGCGTCTATTCTAAACCAGCGCGTGGCGAATTGCGGGCTCTCCGGCCGCTGTCATCCGGAGGCTTGGCGAAGGATCTCTGTGACTCGGGCCCAGATCCTTCGCTGCGCTCGTTCCTCGCTGCGCTCAGGATGACAGAGCGGGCGGGGGCACCAACGCAGTGGGGAACGCCTCGATGGCGTTCCCCACGCGGTCTTGCACGGGAATAGTTCGTCGCGGGATGCCGGCTAAGACTGGGCGGCCCACCAGGCCTTCCACTCATCAAGGGAACCGCAGGCGACGCCGGGTGCGCACTGGCCGAGCCCCTGCAGGGCCCAGGCGCGGGTGCGCGGATCCTGCCCCCGTTCCGCCACGTCAATGAGCGTCGGGATCAGCTCGAAGCGCTGGGCCGGCGAGTAGCGGCCGCACTGCACGAGGCAGCAGAAGGCGCGTTCGCGCGCGACCGGCCCGTATTTCTGCTCCTGCTCGATGATGCGCAGGAAGTAGTCTCGGGCCTCTTCCGTACCGAGTTCGCCGAGCGCCCAGAGGGCGTTGTCGCAGATGCGGTCCTGGGGGCGGCGTTCCACATAGCCCTGCACCAGCTCGGTGATCGCGCTGGCGGGCCCACCCTGGAGCGCGAGCAGGCCGAGGTAGCTGAAGCCCGCCGCGACGTCCTCCGCCTTGCGCGACCGAAGGTACCGGCGGCGCACCACATCGATCCCCTCGCTGGTGGCGGGGATCCGGTTGCGTGCCAGCAGGATTTGGGCGGCAGCCGCGCGGCGGTCGTAGTCGTCGCCGTTCATGACTTGCCAGAGCTGCTCCGACGAACGGTCGGACAGCTCGCCGGCCAGCACCCCGACCCGCGCGCGATCGATGGCGCTGCGGCGCTCCTCGGGCCGGTACGGCTGGTGATTCAACTTGTGCGAGGCGAGCGACGAGTAGTTGCGCCGCGCCACGGCGATCTGCTCGCGCGCGACATCGGACGCGCGGTGCACCCACTCGGGGTGGGTCGACATCGCGTAGAAGGCACACGAGGCCAGTGCGGCTCCAAACAAGATTCGAAACATAGGCCGCTCCTCCGGTTGGGCTCGTCCGCTACCGCAGCGTCTCGGGCGCGCGCGAGCTCTGGATCGCGTCGTTCACGGCGATGCGGAGCGACTCGCCCAGACCGCGTTGCTGGATCGCGCTGAGCTCCTCCCGGCACTCGAAGAACGCCTGCACCACCGTCGGGTCCCATTGCTTGCCGGCGCCCGTGCGCAGGATCTCGTCCACCTCCTCGGGCTGGCGGCGCGGGCGGTACGGCCGCTCGCTCGACATGGCGTCAAACGAGTCGGCCACCGCCAGGATGCGCGCGATGAGCGGGATCGCTTCCCCCTGCAGGCCGTCCGGGTGACCGCCGCCGTCGTAACGCTCGTGGTGGTGCAGAATCCCGGGCATGACGTGGCGCAGCCGCTTCAGTCCGCTCAGGATCGACGCGCCAACCTCGACGTGGCTCATCACGTGGCGGTACTCGTTGGGGGTGAGCGGTCCCGCCTTCTTGAGCACATGGTCGGCCACGCCGATCTTGCCCACGTCGTGCAGCAGGCCGGCGATGTAGAGGTTGGATATTTCGTCGCTCGTGAGCTTCATCTGCCGTCCCAGCCGAGTGGCGATGCGCGCGACCCGTTCGCTGTGGCCGCAGGTGTAGCGGTCTTTAGCGTCGATGGCGGACGTCAGCGCCCGCACCACGCCGAACATGAGCTCCTTGAGGTCGACGTAGAGATGGAAGTTCTTCTGGTACACGTTGAGCAACGACGTGACCGGGAGCATGACCGCGGCGTCGCTGGGCGCAAAGCGGGATTCGGCGTTCAGGGCGACCAGCCAGCCGCACGGTTTGTCGGTCGATGCGGCGACGATGAGCGCGCTGAGCACCTCGGGAAAATCGCGGCCCCAGGTCGTTTCCGGCACGCGGTTCTCCAGGATCGTCCGGTCCAGGAACGAGCCCTGCTCGGCCACCGCCTCGAGCACCATCTGGCGGATCCGCTCGGGGCTCATGGCCGCTTGCCCCACCACGAGGATGCCGTCACGCGGGCCGGCGGGGACCCAGGCCAGGCAGGCGGCCGAGCAGGAATCGAACACGCTGGTCAGCACCAGGTTCGGGAACTTGTCCTTGCGGTCCGATATCTTCAATTGGCTGACCAGCCGGTCGACGATGTCCAGGGTCTTGCGCGCGGAATCGACCTGCTGCACGTACCACTCGCAGCGGCGGGATTTGCTGCGCGAGTCTTCGAGCACGCGCTGGCGATCCGAGACCGCCTGGGCCCAGCGAGTGAGGAACGCGGGCGCGTGCACGGCCATCTGCTCGATCGACCAGCCCTGCCCGTTCGCCGCCTCATCATTCGGGTCGCATTCCACCAGGAGCGGGAGCGCGCCGACCGCGATTCGGTTCGGCTTGCCCCCCCTCCAGATCGGTAGGCCGAGCAGCTTCCAGCCGCCTCCGTGCTCGCCAAGCCCGGCGCGGCGATGCGACGTTACCTCCTGAACGAAGCGCACCAGCGAGGCGTCGCTGGCCTCGAGCGGGAAGCCATCGGAGGCGGCGAGCAGGTCCGGGCCCTGCGCGTCGAACAGCACAAACGGCAGCCCGAACTCCTTGTGCAGCGAATGGATCGTCG
>JBGPMX010000187.1:0-8404 GCA_041487215.1 Planctomycetia bacterium
AACCTGCATCTGCTGGAGCCGGACCTCAAAAAATCGCGCGGCGGGCTGCGCGAGCTGCACCTCATGCGCTGGGTCGCGCAGGTCCGCTACGGCGTGGTGCACATCGAAGAGCTCGAGCGCGCCGGACTGATCGCATCCGGCGACGCCGCCGTGCTCGCCGCGGCGCGCGAGTTCCTGCTCCGCGTGCGCAACCACTTGCACTTCGAAGCGAGCCGCGCGCAGGACACGCTGACCATGCACGACCAGGTGCGGCTCGCCGAGCGGTTCGGCTTCGCGGACCAGCCGGGGCTGCTCGGCGTCGAGCGGTTCATGCAGCGCTACTACGGCCACACCGCGTCGCTCGACGAAGAGGTGGCGCGCTTTGTCGGCCGCTGCCGGCGGCACTCCCCCTGGCGCCGCGCCGCCCTGCGGCTCGCCGCCCAGCGCATCGACGGCCGCTTTCTGCTGTGCGGCGGCGAGCTGTCGCCGCTCGAGTCCGCGCGCGACGCCGTGCTCGGCAGCCTGGCCGGCATCGTCCGCCTCTTCGCCGTCGCTTCGGCACGCGGCGCCACCGTGAGCCACGCCGCGCGCGACGCCATCCGCGAGGCGCTCGTACGGCTCGGCGACCAGGACGACAACGACGCACGACGTGCCTTCCTCACGTTGCTCCAGGAACCCGGCCGCATCGCGCCGGCCCTGCGCGACCTGGACGCCCTCGGAATCCTGGAACGGCTCGTGCCCGAGTTCCGGCACGTCAAGGGGCTTATCCAGTTCAACCAGTACCACAAGTACACGATCGACGAGCACACCTTCCTCTGCATCGGCACCGCCGAGCAATTCCGCGGCGACACCGGGCCGCTCGGGCAGGTGTACCGCGCGATCCATCACAAGGACATCCTGCACCTGGCCCTGCTCCTGCACGACCTGGGCAAGGGGTACGACCGCGACCACAGCGAGCTCGGCCGCGAGATCGCCCTCAGGACCGCCGAGCGATTCGGGCTCGAGCCGCACCGGGCCGACCTGCTGGTGTTCCTGGTGCACCGGCACCTGCTGATGGCGCACCTCGCGTTCCGCCGCGACACCTCCGACGAGCAGTTGCTGGCGCGGTTCGCGCGCGAGGTCGGCACGCCCGAGGTGCTCAAGATGCTCTTCGTGCTCACCGCGGCCGATATCGCCGCGGTCGGGCCGGAGACGTGGACGACCTGGAAGGGGGACGTGCTGGCCGACCTGTACGCCCGGACCATGGAAAAGCTCAGCGGCGACCTGCCCACACTGGACGCCGAACGTGCGGTCGCCGAGGTGCGGGAGCGGGTGGCGCACGTCCTGGTCGGGGCCGTGCCCGCCGACTGGCTCGACACGCACCTGGACGCCATGCCCCGGCACTACCTGCTCGCCACGCCCCCCGAGCGGATCGGCGAGCACCTGCGCACCATCCGCACCTTGCCCCCGCGCGAGGTGGTGACGGCCGGGCGGTACGACGAGGCCAGGCGCGTCACGGAATACACGGTGTACACGTACGACGATCTCACGCCCGGCCTGTTCTCGAAAATGACCGCGGTGCTGGCCGCCACCGGCCTGCAGATCCTGGGGGCCGAGATCACCACGCACCGCGACGGCGTCGTGATCGACCGCTTCGAAGTGATCGACTACGACTACAACGGCGAGCCGCCGACGGCACGGCGCGCCCAGATCGGCGCCACCATCCGCCGCGTGCTGCTCGGTGAGCAGTCCGTCGAGGCGCTCTTCGCCGGATCGGGCCGCATCGTTCCGCACAGCGCCACGCCACCGCCCAGCTATCGCGAACCGACCCAGGTCCAGATCGACAACGACACCTCCGACCGCTTCACGATCCTGGACGTCTTCGCGCACGACCGTCAGGGGCTGCTCTACGTGATTGCGCACGCCATCTTCGAGCTCGGCCTCTCGGTGTCGCTGGCCAAGATCGCCACCAGCCTGGACCAGGTGCTCGACGTGTTCTACGTGACCGACCGCTCGGGCAACAAGGTCACCGACCCCGCGCGGCTCGACCAGATCCGCGACCGGCTGGTGCAGGCCATCGAGGCCTTCGAGCGGTCCAGCGCACACGAGACAGTGTAAAACGCGCGCTCGGGGCCGCATGGCAGCAACGTGTTCCCTGTGCTCAGGAGCGGGCAGTGCACATCCGGTCTGAAACCGGATGCTCGTCTCCCGGGGGAGCACCGCTTCACCCGTTCCGCGCTGTCGGAGTCCGGCCCCCTCTCCCGCTCATGGATCCGTGGGAGAGGGCAGGGTGAGGGGCCCGGAACGTGATTCGGCACCTCCGCCGGTGTTGTCATCCTGAGGCTTGGGCGATGTGATCTCGGTGACTCGGGCCCAGATCCTTCGCTGCGCTCGTGCCTCGCTCCGCTCAGGATGACAACCTGCCACCCACTAGGCGCTGTCCTGCGCATGATCCATGAGCGCGAGGGGGAGGGGACCGCAACTGTGGGAGCTCGGGAGGGGAAAGGCAATTCGAAGAAGTTACACCGCCGGCTGGTAGGCCCGCCACAGGGCGCGGTAGTAGTGCAGCACGCGGATCGGGTCGCTCGACGCGGGGATCTCGGCGAAGCAGTAGCCCTCGAAGCCCGCGTCGCCGAGCAGCCGGAAGAGCTGCCGCCAGGGGTAGCCCTCGATCGTCAGATCGCGCATGTGCACGGCGGCGATCTTGTGCGCGACCAACCCAAAGTTTCGAGCGACCGACGGCGCTCCGCCGTCGCCGCCGGGCGCGTCCAGGTCGCTGTCGTTCGAGTTCCAGCAGACCAGCACGTTGTCGTGGTCCGCGTAGTCCATCATCTTCTTGATGTTCGGTAGCTCGGCCGTGACGCTGCCATGCACCTCGACCCGCACGTGCACGCCATAGCCCTGCCCGAACTCGCCGACCTCGCGCAGCGCCGCCCCGATCTGCCGCAGCGTCTTGTCGAGCGGCACGCCCTTGGGCACGCCGTTGGGCCGGACCTTCACCCCCGGGCAGCCGAGGTCGTGCGCCAGCTTGATGAACTCCTTCGTCTCTTCGATGTTCTTTCGCACCACCGCGGGGTCCGCCGCCTGGTACTCGCACGTGGTGCCCAGCCCGGCGATCTCGATTCCGCCGTCCTCGAACTGCCGGCGCACCTCGCGCCGCTCGGCGGCCGACAGGGTGGGCTCCACCTTGTGCGCGTGCGTCGTACGCAGCTCGACCCCCTCGAGCTTCGTCTCGCGCAGGTTCTTGATGATGGTGGGAACGTCCCAGGTGGCCGCGATCATGTACGTGACGGTGCCGAGCTTCATGAGGGGGCTCCTGGAGCACAACGCGGGACGCGAACGGGGCCGGATCCGTTGTACAGGTTATCTTTACGTGGCGTGTGCCGCACGAGGTCACTCTTCAAACAGCGGGAGGGGGGCGCCGGCACCGAGATCCTTCGCTCCGCTCGTTCCTCGCTGTGCTCAGGATGACAGAGCCGGCGCGCCCGGCCTGACATGCGAAGCGTCACGGCATGTTTCCGTTGCGCGGCTCGTTGCGACGACACACGGGGGCCCGTTCGGCTCCCGCGTCACGGGCTCAGCCACCACCAGGACAACCAGCAGAGGATCGGAAAGCCGATGAAGACGAACAGGTACGTGAACCAGGTCGTGTATTTGTTATCCGGCCAGTGAGCCATGATCCTTGTGAGGCCCGCTACGGCGGCGCCCAGGCGTGTGGGCCACCAGGCCGCGCCAGCCCTTGGCTCGAGTGACGGGGCACGAGCCGCCGCAAACCCAGATCCGTCGCTCCGCTCGTTCCTCGCTGCGCTCCGGATGACATTTCTCACCCGTCGTTCGAACAGTGACGGGACGCCATTAAGGCGTGCTCAGCTCCCGGCGCCGGGCGGTCGCTGGTCTCGCGCGCGGCGTGTGAGCAAGCTGCCCTTCAGCTTGCGACACTTGGGGCACTCCAAGCCGGGGGCCGGCGTCGAACCGCTGCGCGTGCCGGCTGGCTCCGCGACATAGAACGACGCGCCACACCGCGGGCATTTGCGCTTCTCTTTGGTCTTTGGTTGCCATCCCATCGTTGCACCAATCCTGAGGACCGAAGGGGCGAAAGGGCACTACACGCCCAGGATGGCAGTGCCCCAGGTGAGACCGGCACCGAAACCGCTGATGAGGATCTTATCGCCTCGGTTGAAGTAGCCGGCCGAGCGGGCCTCGTCGAGTGCGATCGGGATGGAGCCGGCCGACGTGTTGCCGTAGCGTTCGAGGTTATTGAACACCTTCTCGCGCGCAAAACCGAGCACGTCGGTCGCCGCATTGATGATGCGGATGTTGGCCTGGTGCGGCACGACCAGATCGATCTGGTCCACGGTCATGCCGGCCCGCTCCAGCACCTCGCAGGTCGAATCGGTCAGGATGTTCACCGCCCACTTGAAGACCGCGCGTCCGTCCATGTGCAGGTAGTGCAGCCCCTGCTCGATCGCTTCGGCAGTGGCCACCATGCGCGAGCCACACGCCGGCCGATTGAGCAGTGCGGCACCGGAACCGTCCGAGCCCAGCCGGTAGGCCAAAAGCCCCTGGTCGGGCGCGCCGGGGGCGAGCAGCACGGCGCCGGCGCCGTCCCCGAACAGCGGGTACGTCTTCACATCCTTGGGGTTGATGATCCGCGTGTTGCAATCGCCGCCGATGACCAGGCAGAGCTGGCTCTGGCCGGACCCGACGTACGTCATGCCGGTGACCAGCGCGTACATGAACCCGGAGCAAGCGGCCTGCACGTCGAACGCGCCGCAATCGAGCTTGAGCCGGTCCTGCACGAGGCAGGCGGTGGACGGGAACGACATGTCGGGCGTGAACGTGCCGACGACCAGCATGTCGATATCGCGCGTGTCAACGTGCGCCGAATCGATCGAGCGCTGGGCCGCTTCGACGCAGAGGTCGCTGGTCGCCTGCTCGGGCGCCGCCATGCGCCGCTCGCGGATCCCGGTGCGCTGGATGATCCATGCCGGATCCATGCCGTAGCTGGTGAACAGCTCCTCGTTGGTGACCACGCGTTCGGGCACGTAACTGCCCGTGCCGATTACCTGCACCCCGCAGAGTGTGCGGGTGCGATCCAGGAGGCGTGTACGGCGCGAATGTTTCCGCATCAAGCCGCAACCAAGTGGTCTTCGAGCCGAAGAAAGTCCCGTGGAGCCGGGGGACGCCGCGCGGGCGCCACGCCGCAGCGCGCATTCGGGACCAAGAACCGCAACGAGACGGGCGTAACCCGCGGGGAGGCAAGGGGAATCGCGAGCCGCTCGGTCCCTCGGACGGCCGCTTTCCATCCTAACACGTTCGAGAGTATACGGATCAGTCCGGGGTATGGCTAGGTCAATTGCGGGTTCAGAGAATGCCGCCGATGACCGCGCCGCCCGTGAGCCGGATCGGTCGCCCCTGCGGGTCGAGCATCTCGCAGCCGAGCTCGATCCCCAGAGAGTCGAAGATCGTCGCCGCCACGTCGTCCGGTGACACCGGACAGGTGGCCGGGTAGCCGCCGGATCGGTCCGAGCTGCCGTGCACGACACCGCCGCGCACGCCCGCGCCGGCCAGGACGATCGATTGGCAAAAACCCCAGTGGTCGCGCCCGGCGGTCCGGTTGATTTTCGGCGTGCGGCCAAACTCGCCCATCGCCGTCACCAGCGTTTCGTCGCTGAGGCCGCGCTGGCTCAGGTCATCGAGCAGGGCCGAGAACGCGCGGTCGAACGCGGGCAGGAGATGGTCGCCGAGACGCCGGAAGCTGTCCGTGTGCGTGTCCCAGCTCTGGTTGTCCGCGTTGCTCGGCGAATTCCAGTACACCGTGACCAGCGGCACACCGGCCTCGACCAGGCGGCGCGCCAGCAGCAGCGCCTGGGCGAAGTGATGCATGCCGTACCGCTCGCGCACCCGCGCCGGCTCGGCCGACAGATCGAACGCGCGCTCGGCTGCCGCCGAGCCGATGAGACGCAGCGCGGCGTCGTACGAGGCGTTGAGCGCCTGGCCGGGCGGCTGCCGGCTCAGGTAATCGGCCTGCCGGTCGAGCGCCTCGCGCAGGCCGAGGCGATGGGCCAGGCGGCCCCCCGCCAGCTCGGCGGGCACCGTCACGGCGGGCACGGCGAAATCGCCGCGCGTCAGATCCCCCTCGACCAGGAACGGCGCGTAGCGTTGCCCCAGGATGCCCGGTCCCTGGCCAGGCACCTCGCCGCCGTCCCCGTCCCGTACGATCGACGGCAGCGCGACCCAGGCAGGCAGCCCGGCGGGCGACGCGTGGAACCGTGCCACCGCGCTGCCGATCCCCGGCATGTCGCTCTTCGTGGGGTGACGCAGCGTGCCGGGCGATGGGTGCATGTGCCCGGTCAACATGTGGTAGGCGCTGGTGCCGTGGTTCACGCCAGGGTGGGTGAGCGAGCGGATGATCGCGAAGCGGTCGGTGCGCTCGGCCAGCAGCGGCAGGTGCTCGCAGATCTGCGTGCCGGGGACGCGGCTCGCGATCGGGCGGAAGGTGCCGCGGTGCGCCGAGGGGGCATCGGGCTTGAGGTCCCAGGTCTCCTGCTGCGCGGGGCCGCCCCAGAGAAAGATCTGGATGCAGCTCTTGGCGCGCGCCCGGCTCGCTTGCGGCGCCCCGGCGCATGCCGCGCGAGCCTCGAGCAGCCGCGGCAGCGCAAGCCCGGTCAGGGCCAGGCCTCCGACGCGGAGCAGCTCGCGTCGAGTCAGGCCGTCGCAGAGCCGAACACCCGAGCCGAACAGGTGAAGCATCGCACCCCCCGGTCGCGCACGACAGCGAACTCATTCTACCCACTGGCGCCCCGGAGCCGCCAGGGACGCGGCGGGCCGGTACTGGGTCAGTTTGGCTGATACCCCCCCGTCCCCCCCTTGCTAAGGGGGGGACAAGTGGGGGGTCGTTCCTCAAACTGACCCAGTACCGGCGGGCCCCTTCACCGCGCGTGCCCCTCACCCCCGCGCTCGCCCCACGCCGGCCGCCCCGGCGGTTCACCGCGGCTGGCATGGGGAGAGGGGACGGGGGTGAGGGGCGCGTTCGGCGCGCCCGATGGACAGGCGGGATCAGGGATTGCGAGCGGCGACCGGATCCGCCGCGCGCTCGAGGTACTGCTGCACCTGCGGCAGCTGGAGCAGGGGCCCCATTGTGTCGTAGCGGTCGTCGGGCAGGAACGTGAGCACGTCGTCGCGATTATACCCGTTGTCCTTCGCCTCGAAGAAGTACCGCTCGGCCTTCTCGAGCAGCTCTGGGCGGTCGCGCGATGCAGCCGAGTACGCGCGCGACACGTCGAACAATACGCGTGCGTAGTGCTTATCGCCCGGGTGCTGGAGCGCCAGCGCGTGCTCCGCATCGGCGAATGCCTTGTCGTAATCGCGCAAACGGGGTTCCGCCGTGGTGCGGAGCATCATGCGCGCGAGGTAGGCGTGGAAGTACTTCGGGTCCGCCTCAATCGCACGCTCGTAGTCGGCGAGTGCCTTGTCGTCCTCGTCCAGCGCGGCGTGGCACTTTCCGCGGAAGAAGAAAACTGGCGCCTCGTGGTACCCGAGTTTATCGATCGCCTCGTCGAAGGCCACGATGGCGTCACGATACCGCTTGTGGTCGAAGTACTCCCAGCCCGTGTTGAAGTAGCGCCATGGCAGGAGGGAGGCCGGCTCGCGCGGCAGCGCCGCCAGCTCGTCCTCGACGCTGCGCGGTTCGGCCGCACCAAGCTCGGCGTCGCTTCCTTGCGTCGCGGGCGGACGCCGCGCGAGTGCGCCGAACACGGCGGACAGGGCCAGGAACAGTACGATGCCGCTGAACAAGAGCGCGCGGCGGTTGCGCCGCACGGCCTTCACGACCCGCGTGCGGTAGCTGACCCGGCCGATATGCGCGAGCGGCCGGTCGTCGAGAAACCGCTCGAGGTCCCCGGCCAGCTGCTGGGCGGTCTCGTACCGCCGCTCGGGATCCGGATCGAGGCACTTGGCGATCAGACGGTCCAGGTCGGCGGGGACGTTCGGGTTCCAGCGTCGCACCGAGGGCGCGCCGGCGCGGCGGTGCTCGAGTTGCGCGCGGAAGACGGTGCTGCGGCCCTCGCCCGCCGCCGGCGGCTCGAACGGCAGCCGGCCCGTGAGCAGCTCGAAGACGGAGGCGGCCAGCGAGAACAGGTCCGAACGCGGGCCGATCGCCGCCGCGCTGTCGCGCGCGCGCGCCTGCAGCGCCTCGAGCTGCTCGGGGGGCATGTAGGGCAGGGTGCCGCCGAAGATCGCCGCGCGGCCGGTCGAAACCGCCTCGTTCGAGGCCAGGTGAAAGTCGACCAGCAGCGGCTGCCCTCCTGTCGTGCACAGGATGTTCGACGGCTTGAGGTCGCGGTGGCAGACGCCGCGCTCGTGCGCGTGCGCCAGCGCGTCGGCCAGCTGGTGCATGATCCAGGCGCAGGCGTACGCGAAGTCGGCCCGCTTCGGGAAGACGGCG
>JBGPMX010000188.1:0-8360 GCA_041487215.1 Planctomycetia bacterium
CCAGGTTGTACCGCTCCATCGCGAACCGGCCGGACACCGCGGTCGCCCCGTCCAGCGTCCCCTTGCCGCGGCACTCGGTCGTCGTCGCGCCGTGCGTGGTGATCTCGACGTCGATCGCCAGCTGACGGCCCGGCGCCACGAAGTTGCCGTACTTGAGCGCGCGCGCCGATTGGAGCACGACCATGCTGTGCGCATAATCCTCGGTGATCCGGATCAGCCACGCCGCCGCCTGCGCCATCGCCTCGAGCATCAGCACTCCGGGGAGTACGGGAAAGCCCGGAAAATGCTCCGCCAGGTATTCCTCGGCGAGCGTCAGGTTCTTGACCGCAACGACCTTCCTCCCCGGTTCCAGCTCCAGGATGCGATCGACGAGGATAAACTGCATGGCGGTCTCGAAGAACGACCAGGGCCCGCCGAGCTACGCCCGGCCGCCGGCGGCAGAACACGCTTTTGCCTGTTTCCGGCGCACCCCAGGACAGCCATGTCGAAGGGTCAGCGGGCCAAAGAGTATAATGAACAGCCGGACGCAGTGGCAACCCCGCCGTAGTTGGCGCGCGGCCGTACAGCACGCGGCGGGCGTCCGGGCGAGGGCCGTCCAGGCGGGATTATAACGAGGCAGGCGACCTACCTGCACTGTATCGGAAGCGGCACGGACCGAGCCCGAGTGGCGACTGCGGAAAGCGGGCGGGACGGAACCGGTCGTGCCGACCCGGAGACCTGCCACCACCGCGCACGTCGCACCGGGCGGCAGCACCGATGCGACGGCCGACGCGCCGTCGCTGAAATCGGAAAGAGGTCATGATCCGGACCACCCGGCACGCGTGCCACGCCCTGTTCCCCTGCCTCCTGGTCCTGGCCGCCGGCTGCCTTTACGGCGGCTTGTCCTGGTCTCCCGACGGCAAGTGGCTTGCCTTCGTTACCGAATCAGAGCCGCGCGCACGCCTCCTGGCAGACGGCTGGTGGGCCCGCGGCGGCGAGGACCCGGTCCGCACGCCGGGAGACGGAGCCGGCACCCAGACCCTCTGGATCTGTCAATCGGCAACGGGCCTGTGCTGGAAGCTCTCCGCCGATCGCGCATCCCTTTCGTCTCCCGCCTGGTCTCCCGACGGCACCGAGCTGGCCTACACGCGGCGGACGGACCTGCCGAACGGCCGGGCGCGTTACGAGGTGGTGCTCCAGCGCGGCTTCAAGGAGTGCGTGGTCCTGCTGAGCCGCGAGCTGGAGGCAGGGGGCGGACGGGGGGCGGCAGCGTTGCCGCGCCAGGAAGCCGCCGCCTCAGCCAGCCTGGCGATGCCCGCCTGGTCTCCGCGAGGCACGTTCCTGGCCGTTCCCTGGCTGGAGCCGCTGGGCACGGCCGTGCTCCGCGTCGCCGACCGCAGCCTGGTGGCCACCTACCCCGACGCCTGCCTGCCCTCTTGGGCCCCCGACGAACAGCGTCTGGCGCTCGTGCAGGCGGGGGACCAGGAGGGCTACTACCTCGCGCAGCCGAACTTCGGTGCGATGCTGCCGGCCGTGGCGACCCACAACGCAGTGCAGCCGGCCGTGTGGGACCCTTCCGGCGAATCGTTCTACGCCGTCGAGTGGCGTCAGGATCCGCAGGGGGCCGGCACGCTGCATATCGCGGAACTCGTCGCCTTCGACCTCAAGACGGGCGCGGTTCGTTCGATCCGCCGTATCGGGAGTGATCGCGTGCCCCCCGGCCGGGAGCCCGGTGGCGTCTACCTGGCCGCCGTGCCGGGGACCCGGCAGGTCGTGGCCGTGGTCTCGGGCGAGTCCCGGCCGACGCAGGTTGTCGTCATGGACCTGGACCCGACCACGCCCCCGCGCTACGTGGCCCTGCCCGACCCGGCACTCGGGGCCGGCGCGCCGGCGGCCAGTCGGGATGCGCACACGCTGGCGCTGCGCTACGGCTTGCCGCATGCGCTGGGCGTCCCGGCCCTGCTCGACCTGCGCACGGGCGTTTTCCGAACGATCCTGCCGGATCGCGCGACGCAGCGCCTGGCGGCGCAGAGCGTGATCGCGGCGATCCTGCACCTGCTCGACGGGGCGCCGGCGGGCACTGCGGGCACTGCGGTGCGTTACGTCTGGCTGCCGACGCCCGGCGAGATGAAATCGCTGGCGCTGCGCGACGGGCGGGCGGCGGACCGCGTGGAGCGTCTCGGCCGGCTCGGCCTGGAACTCCTGGCCGAGGAGCTGGCTCCGGATTTGCACGAGCCGCCGGACCGCGCCATCCTCGAGGCGCGCATGTTCCTGGCCTCCGTGGCCGGCAACTACGCCGCAGCGCTCGACGCCGCGCGGGCGCTCGAGCCGTTGCTCCAGTCGCCGGACGAACGCGTGGCGCTGGGCGTGGTGCGCGCCGGCTGCTACGTCGCACTCGGCCGGCGTATCGAGGCGCGCGAGCTGCTCGACCTGCTCGGCCGCAAGGCGGCCGGCGAGCCGCCGGGGCAGCGGCCCAGCCCGCTCGCGCCGCCCCTGCGCAACCCGGACGATCGCTCCGCGAGCGCAGCGGACCCGCTGCGCGCCACCATCACGCGCCTGCGTGACGAGCTCGCGCAGAGCCCCGAATAAGCGGTGCCCGTTCGTAGGACGGACAATCCGGTCCGTCACCACGCGACGGACAAGATTGTCCGTCCTACCCAGCAGGTGCGGCGACCCGCGGGGTCCGACTGTGCCGACCGCCTCGTTGACACGCCTGCCGCGCGCCCCTAACGTATTCGAAGTCTCGTTTTTCCCCGGCACTCATCCTTGTACGGTCACCGAGCCCGATGCGCGATATTTTGCGAACACTCACCGATGCAATCCGGGCCGGACGCGACCTGGTGGTTTGCGGACTGGTGGAGACCCGCGGATCGACTCCGCAGAAGGCCGGGGCGTGGATGCTCGTCTTCCGCGACGGGTCGCAGGCGGGCACGCTCGGCGGAGGTTGCGTCGAGGCCGAGGTCCGGCAGCGCGCGCTGCGGGCGCTCGACCAGGGCGAGCCCGAGCTGTTCACCTTCCAGCTCGACGACGATTACGGTTGGGACGACGGGCTGATCTGCGGCGGCCGGATGCGTGTGCTCGCCGAGCCGCTGCGCGGCGGCGACGGGCTCGCCTACTTCGACGCCTTCCGAGCCCTGGTGGAGCGTGGGGACGGCTGCACGGAAGCGGTAGTGGTGGACGCCGAGCGGGTTCCGGAGCTGGCTCCGGCCGGCCGGGTGCTGTTCGATGCGCGGGGCGTCGTGGCGGCGCGGCGGCGGCTGGACAGCGTGCCGCCCGGCGTCGCGGCCGGCCTCGCCGATCTCGCGGAGCGGCCGCGCCCCGCGACGGCGTGCGGCGTCGCCTACCTGCCCGTGCTACCGCGCGCACGGCTGCTCATCGTGGGCGGCGGGCACGTGGGGCAGGCGGTCGCCGAGCTGGCCGCCGCCGCGGACTTCGCCATCTGGGTGCTCGACGACCGCGAACGCTACGCCAGCCGCGAGCGGTTCCCGTCGGCCGAGCGGATCCTGGTGGGCGACGTCGGCGGCACGCTGGCCGGCCTCGAGCTCGATCCGCGCACCTACGCCATCATTGTCACGCGCGGCCACCACCACGACGAGGAGGCGCTCTTCCACCTTGTGAACAAGCCGGCACGCTACGTGGGTATGATCGGCTCGAAGCGCAAGATCCGGCTCATCTACGACGACCTCATCGCCCAGGGCATCGCACCCGAGCGGCTGGAGCGCGTGCACGCGCCGCTCGGCCTGGCCATCGGGTCGCAGACCGTTCCCGAGATCGCCGTGTCGATCGTGGCCGAGCTCATTGCGCACCGCAACCTCGGCGCCGCTCCCGAGCAGCTGCGCCGCCGCGCCGCCGCGCTGGGTGCGGCTCGGGAGAGCCGCGACGCAGCGTTCGCCGAGAACGAAGCGTAGCGCATGGTCATCGCCATCGTTCCCGCGGCGGGCAAGTCGGAGCGCATGGGACGGCCCAAGCTGCTGCTGCCGCTCGGCCCCCGGCTCGTGATCGAACACGTCCTGGATGCGCTGCGCGACGGCGGCGCCGCGCGCACGCTGGTCGTGGTCGCCCCTCACGTGCCCGAGCTCGCCCGCGTTGCCCGAGCCGCCGGCGCCGACGTGGTCGTGCCCGCCGAGCCCCCCGCCGACATGCGGGCGTCCGTCGTGGCGGCGCTCGATCACGCCGAGCGCGTGCCGGCCGGCGCTTGCCCCCAGGGGTTCCTGGTCGCGCCCGCCGATCAACCGGGCGTATCCGCCGCGACTGTCCGTGCCGTGATTGCGGCTTTCCGTGCCGCACGCTTGAACTCGGCGGGCGGGCCGCGCGCGCCGGTCGTCATCCCGAGCTACCGCGGGCGGCGCGGCCATCCCGTGCTCTTCGCCTGGGAGCACGCCGCGGCCGTGCGATCGCTCCCCACCGGCCGCGGCCTCAACGCGCTGGTCGCCGAGCTGGCGGACGAGGTGATCGAGTGCCACGTGGAGGATCCCGCCGCGCTCGCCGACCTCGACACGCCAGCGGACTACGAGCGGTTGAAGAGCGCGTGGGCTGCCGACTGCTGACTGCTGACTGCTTCCGGTAGTGGGTCAGTTTGAGATCCACCCCCCCTGTCCGCCCCCTTGGCAAGGGAGGAGACAGGGGGGGTTATCCAGCCAAACGGACCCACTCCCCTGCTTCCCCCGCTCCCTTCCCTCGGCGCCGGGCCCGGATTAGACTGATCCTTAGCCGGCCCGCCATATCTCGCAGAGGAACCCCGGTGCGCCATCGCCACGCGTTTCTGCCGCGGATAGCAGCTGCCATCCTGTGGGCGGTTGCTGTCGGCACGCGGCCCCTGGCGGCCCAGGACGAACCCGGTGACGATCGAGCACCGGCGCGTGAGGCAGCGAATTCCCCGCGCGCCGCGTCGCCCGACCAATTCCCGATCGACAAACGCAAGGCGCTCGAGGAAGAGAAAGCAAAGAAGAAAGAGGAGCGCAAGCCGAACTTCGAGATCCGCGCGGTCCGCACCTCGCCGTTTGACCTGGCCGTGCCGTTCCTCAAGCAGAACCACTGGACGCAGTTCAATGTCGAGGTCGTGGCGAACCACGAGGACCACGACGTGGACATACGGACCGGCTACGAGCAGGTACCGGATTCGCCGCACGAGATCCGCTACGAACGACGCGTGCACCTGGTGAAGGGGCAGGACCTGCCGCGTCGGCTGCTGGTGATGCTCCCCGAGAGGCGGCGTGGCAAGGAGTTCGAGCTGGCGATCTACCATCCGGACGGCATGCTGCCCATCACGCCGCCCGGCATCGACAAGCAACCGTTCCGGCAGCTCGAGCCGGATCAGTTTCTCATCGTCGTGCTGGCGCCGGAGCCCGAGGCGTACAGCTTCCTGCGGTCGTTCCAGTGCGTGCTGCCCGGCAGCATGACCGAGGACAATGAGACGCCGGACAAGCGGCTGTACTACCCGATCGTCTTTCCGGCGCAGCCGAGCCGCCCGCTGCTGGCCGACACGGCGCTCGCGTGGACGACGACCAGCTACGTGATCTGGGACGACTTCGATCCCGGTCAGCTGTCGGTGAACCAGCAGGACGCGCTTCTCGACTGGCTGCACTGGGGCGGGCAACTCATTATCTCGGGGGGTAAGTCCGCGATGATGCTGCGGCAGAGCTTTCTGGCGCCGTACCTCCCCGCGGACGCCGTGTCGACGAGCGAGCCGATCGCCGACCTGAGCGCGCTGTCCCAGTGGTACCCGGCGCCGCAGACGTTCAGCAACGACGCGGAGAAGAAGGCGATCCACATCCTGCCGTCGAAGCCGATCTACGCGGCCCGGCTGGAGCCGCGCCCCGGCGCGCGGTTCCCGGAACGGACGCGGGTGGGCGACCTGCCGCTCGTGGTGGAACGAGCGGTGGGCCGCGGCCGCGTGGTGATGACCGCCGTGAGCCTGTACCAGCCGGAGCTGGTGAACTGGAGGGGGGGTTACGACACGTTCTGGGCGCGCGCCATTCTGAACGTTCCGGAGAGCCTGCCGAACTTCCACCGGCCGGGGCTCGAGCGGACCTACATGCGTGTGCCGGCACACCAGCTCTCGGGGGTGCGCTACGCGGCGCGCGACCTCGGGGCCGGCGCGCGGTCCACGCGCCCTGCCGCCGCGGCCCCCAGCGTGGCCGTCGCGCCGACCGCCGTCGCGCCCACCGAGCTGCCCGATCCCGAGAGCCCGTGGCAGGAGACGGTCGCCGAGTGGCGCGACGGCACGCCCGTGGCGCAGGCCGCACGCCAGAGCCTGCTCGACGCGACCGGCATCGAGATCCCCGCGCCCAGCTTCGTCCTGAAGGCGGTACTCGCCTACCTCATCGTGCTCGTGCCGCTGAACTGGGGCGTGGCGAAGTTTCTGCTCCGCCGCGCCGAGCTCGCCTGGCTGGCCGCTCCCGTGATCACGCTCGCCTTTTCCGTTGGCATCCTGCGGTTCGCCGAGCGGGACGTGGGCTACGACATGACGTGCCACGAAATCGACCTGCTCGAAGCGTACGCGGACTACCCGCGCGGCGACGTCGCGCGATTCACCTGCGTGTATAGCGGGTCGAGGCGGCGCTGCGAGTTCCGCTACCGCGAGGCCAGCGCGGTTGCGATGCCGCTGGCGACCGGCACGCTGCGGCGCGATCAGCACATCGACCGGGTCCGGCTCGACCGGGGCGTGCCCATTGCCATGGGGCGCTACGAGGTGGCGCCGCGATCGATCGGGCTGGTGCGCGCCGAGGAGATGACCGCGCTCGGCGGGCCCGTCCGGTTCCGGACCAAGGCGGGCGACACGGGGGACCCCACCGAGGAAGCGGCCGTGCCGTTCGAGATCGAGAACCAGACGGGCCTGGAGCTCTGGGACGCGCGGCTGCTCAGCACGCCGCCCGGCGGACGCGAGACCCGGCGCGACTTCGTCGGAGACCTCGGCCCCGGCGCGCGCATCGAATGGGCCGGACCGGGCCGGGTGCGGAAGACGCGCGAGGCCGCGGCGGCGGCGGCCACGAAGTGGCACCGGCTGCCGTTGACCGAAGCGACGCAGGAAGGGCAGGCGGGCGAGCACTCCACCGTGCGCGAGCTGGGCGGCCTGGACCCCGGCCGCGTGCTGGCAACCATCGAGACCCACCTGACCGAGCCTGGCGCGCACCTCGTGGCGTGGATGCCCCAACCCATGCCCGGGCAGGAGATCGATCCCGCCCCCGACCGCAGCATCGGCTTCACAGTCGTCCTGGTGCATCTGCGCGTCGACCCTCCGGACAATTCAAAAACGGCCCAGCCTGTGACCACGGGGCCGGACAGCCTGGGGGAGGCCGGGACGCGGGTCCCTACGAACTGAGCCATGATCGAGCTGATCAACTTCACAAAGCGGTACGGCGATTTTGTCGCCGTGGACCGCCTGAACCTGCGGATCGAGCAGGGGGAGATCTTCGGGTTCATTGGCCCGAATGGCGCAGGCAAGAGCACGACCATCCGTTTCCTGGCGACGCTGCTGCGGCCGACCGAGGGGGAAGGGGTCATTGCCGGCCACAGCGTGACCCGCGAGCCGCTCGGCGTGCGCCGGGTCATCGGCTACATGCCGGACAGCTTCGGCGTATACGACGGCATGAAGGTGTGGGAGTTTCTCGACTTTTTCGCGGTGGCGTACCAGGTGCCGCGCAGCCGGCGCCGCCAGGTGATCGGCGACGTGCTCGAGCTGCTCGACCTCACCCACAAGCGCGACTCGTACGTCAACGGCCTGTCCCGCGGCATGACGCAGCGGCTCTGCCTGGCCAAGACGCTGGTGCACGACCCGCCCGTGCTCATCCTGGACGAGCCCGCATCGGGGCTCGACCCCCGCGCGCGGCTGGAGATGAAAGCGCTGCTCAAGGAGCTGCAGGCGATGGGCAAAACCATCCTCATCTCGAGCCACATCCTCTCCGAGCTCGCCGATTTCTGCAGCTCGATCGGCATCATCGAACGTGGAGTGATGCTGGCCGCCGGACCCATCAGCGAGATCCAGCGGCAGCTCCAGAAGCACCGCCTGCTGCGCATCCGCGTGCTCGGCCAGATGGAGCGTGCGCAGTCAATCCTGCGCTCGCACCCCAAGATGCACAGCTGCCAGGTCATGGACCACACGCTGACCGGCGAGTTCTCGGGGGACGACCGCGAAATCTTCCAGCTGCTCCAGGAGCTGATCCGCGGCGGCGTGGAGGTGCAGAGCTTCGCCGAGCTCGAGCCGACGCTCGAGGACGTGTTCATGAGCGTCACGAAGGGGCTCGTGACTTAGAAGTTGAATCGTTGAATTGTTGAAGTGTTGAATCGCTCCGCCTGGCGTAACTTGGGCGAGCGGATCCCCCCCTTGTCCCCCCCTTCGCAAGGGGGGGCAGGGGGGGTATCCGCCTTGCAGGGAGGTAGAG
>JBGPMX010000189.1:0-8357 GCA_041487215.1 Planctomycetia bacterium
AAGAGGAGGACGAGCAGTACGACGTGTGGCTCCGTGCCGAGGCGGCCAACCGCGGCAGCGAGCTCCGGATCCAGGACATCACCTTGCCGTCCCCGACCGCCGGCCTCGTGCCGCTGTCGAACATTGCCGAGCTGCGCGAGGAGTACGGGCCTTCTCAGATCGAACGCTACAACCGGCAACGCAAAGTGACCATCTCCGCCAACCTGGACAACATGGCGCTGGGGGACGCGATCCAGGCGATGCGCGACGCCGTGCGGTCCCTGGACATGCCGCCTGAGTACGACTACCGCTTCGGCGGGCGGGCTCGCTCGCTCGAGGAGACGATCAGCAACTTCGCGATCGCCTTCGGACTCAGCCTGGTCTTCATGTACATGGTGCTCGCCGCCCAGTTCGAGAGCTTCGTCGATCCGGTCACGATCCTCCTGGCGCTGCCGGTTACCGTACCGTTCGCGCTGCTGTCGCTGCTCTTGCTGCGGCAGCCCATGGACATTTACGCGATCTTCGGGCTGTTCATGCTGGTGGGCATCGTCAAGAAGAACGGCATCCTGCAGATCGACTACATCCGCGTGCTGCGCCGCCGCGGTGTGCAGCGGACGCCGGCGATCCTTGAGGCGAACCGCACACGGCTCCGACCCATCCTGATGACGACCGTCATGCTCGTGGCGGGCATGATCCCGATCGCGCTGGGCCGCGGGCCGGGTTCGGCATCGCGCGCGAGTCTGGCCAAGGTGATCATCGGCGGACAGGCCCTCTCGCTCCTGCTCACCCTGGTGGTCACCCCCGTCGCCTACTCGGTGTTCGACGACATCGCAGCCTGGCTGGCTCGCCCGCGCCGCAGCCGGCAGCCGGCCCCCGCAGCGCCCGCCGAGACATTGCTCAAGCAGGAAGCCGTGTGAGCCGGGGCCAGGCCGTCCCTCTTCGAGGACAGGTGCTAGCGTGGCATCCTGAGCAGAACGAAGTACGAGCCAAGCGAAGGATCCCCCCGGGTGGGCTTATGCGTTCCACTCCCGGGCGCGCCGGCGCTGTCATCCTGAGCGTAGCGAGGAACGAGCGAAGCGAAGGATCTCTGCGTGGCGTTGGGACGGCCCGGGTGGCACATCCAGCCCCCCAGCCATTCAAGAGGCCGCGGACGAGCAAGCCGAGCTCATGAAAGACCAGCAGCAAACCGCGCAGCCGGTGCTGACGATCGGCCATTCCACGCGTCCGATCGACGCGTTCCTCGACCTGCTGCGTGCCCATGATGTCGCGGAAGTGGCGGACGTGCGCACGATCCCCGGCTCGCGGCGTTACCCCCACTTCGGCCGCGACAATCTGCCGAGCAGCCTGGCCGCCGTGCACATCGGCTACGTTCACCTGCCGGGGCTCGGCGGACTGCGGCGACCGCGACCCGACTCGCCCAACACCGGGTGGCGTAACCAGAGCTTCCGCGGTTACGCCGACTACATGCAGACGGCGGAGTTCGAGCAGAGCCTGGCGCAGCTCATCGATCGCGCCGCGCAGCGGCGGGTCGCGATCATGTGCGCCGAAGCCGTTCCATGGCGCTGCCACCGCTCGCTCATCGCGGACGCGCTCGTCGTGCGCGGCATTGCCGTCGAACACATCATGAGCGAAACGCGACGCGACAAGCACCAGCTCAAGCCCGGCGCACACGCCGACGGTACGCGGGTCACGTACCCGCCTGATCCGCCCCCGTCCGGGGATACTTCAGCGACGCTGTTCTAACCGCTAGTCCGCATTTCTCAGCCGTACCAGTAACCCGAAGCGTAAGCGAGGGGCGACCTACCACGGCCCGCCACTCCGTGGCGGATGCGGCGAACCGAACCCAGTCCCTGCACCAGCCTATTGCCGTTCGCCCGTGCGCCGGTGACAATCCGTGGCGCGAGCCCGTGCGTGATGGGCGCATGCGCTTCTGCCCTTTCGTGATCCGTATCCTCCTCTTTTGCGAGACCGACTTGATGTTCTCTCTGCCCCGGACTGGTTGCGTGTCGTGCGCCGTTCTGCTCGGTGCATGGGCCTGCCTGCCTGCCGCCGCCGCCGCGGCCCCGCAAACACGATCCGAGACCCGGACGACCGACCTGGACGCGGTCGCCATCCGGATTCTGCTCGGGGTGGATGACAAGGAGCCGGTCCGCTGGGACGGCCGAGCGAGTCTCACGGCCGGCGATATCGTGCGCACGGACCCCTGGCGCTTTCGACCGGAGGATCGTGTTATCGGGGTGAGCGAGTGGCGGAGTTCCAGCTACATGCTGGCCCAGCCCGCGCGGGGGAATCCGCGGATGGCGCCGACGGGCGTGGTGCTCATGCTGCGGCCGCGGCCGGGGGCGCGGCTCGACGTGCAGACGGCCCAGGGGGAGTTTCACGTGCCGCTCGACGACGCCAAGCCGGGCGAGCGTCTGCCGTTTCTCGAAGGCCGCGTGATCGTGGACCGCGTCGCGGCGGCGCAGCGGATCGTCTCGAGCGACGGCGAGGATGACTTTCCCGCCGCGGCCACGGCCGCCGACGGCACGATCTGGATCGCGTACGTGCATCACACGCCGCGCGGCCCGGCCGACCTGCAACCGTTCGCGGAGCCGCCCCGCGACTTTCACTCGCTCGTTCCGCTGGGGGGAGGCGACCAGGTGCTCGTCGCGCACTTCGACGGCAAGGCCTGGTCCGATCCGGTCGCGCTCACGCCGCCGGACCTCGACGTGTGGCGGCCGGCGGTCGCCGCCGACGGGCAGGGACGCGTGCATGTCGTCTGGTCCCAGAGTGACGAAAAGGGCAACTGGGACCTCTTCCAGCGCATCTACGATCCATCGGTTCGCGCGGGGACCGGCAAGCAGGAATCGCCCGGCCTGTCCGCCCTGCGCCGCCTGACAGGCGGCGCCGGCGCCGACGTGTTCCCGTCCCTCGCCACCGACAGCGCGGGGCGGGTCTGGTTGGCGTGGCAGGGCTGGCGCGACGGGCAGGCCGATATCTGGCTGACGGCCCTGGTCGATGCCGACGCGCCGCTCGCGGAGCCGGTCCGGCTCACCGATTCGGCCTCCAACGCGTGGGCGCCCGCGGTCGCTGCGGACGCGCACGGTCGCGTGCACGTGGCCTACGACTCGTATGCGGCCGGGAACTATGACGTCTACCTGCGCACGCAGGCCGACGGCAAGCTCTCCGATCCCATTCCCATCGCCACGTCCGCGCGCTTCGAAGCCCGCCCGAGCATCACGTGCGATGCCGAGGACCGGGTGTGGATCACGTACGAGCAACGCGCGGCCGACTGGGGCAAGGACTTCGGGCCGCTTTCCCCGGTTCAGGGGAGCCCTCTCTACATGCGCGGCTCGTCCATCCAGGTGCGCGTGCTGGCCGGCGCGCGGCTGCTCGAGCCCGCCGCCGAGCTGCTCGGTCGCTTCCCCGAAGAGCTCCAGCGGCACAACAGCTTCCCGCGCCTGGCCGTCGACGGATCCGGCCGGGTCTGGGTCGCATTCCGGCATCGGCTGGAAGCCATCTGGGGCAACAACCCGGTCCACATGCTGGTCGGCGCGGTCTGGCTGGAGTACGCCACCTGCCTGGATGGGGACGCATGGAGCGCGCCGGTGTTCCTGGCCGCGAGCGACAACGTGCTCGACGTGCGTCCCGCGCTGGCGCGGGTGCGCGGCGAGCGGCTGCTGGCCATCTACCCGGCCGACGGGCGGCTACGGCACGAGGTGATCGGCGCGGACGAGCAGCGCAAGATTTTCTTCACGGGCGGCGGCGTAACCGTGTCCGGCCAGGCGAAGAATGAGCTCTACGCGGCGGTGCTGCCGCGCCTGCCCGCTCCGCGCGCGGCCGAGCTCAAACCGGTGGACGCGTCGGCCGCCGGTCCGCCCGGCCCCGCGCCGAACGTGCCGGTACAGCGCGGGGCGAACCCGCTCGATCCCGATCCGGAACCGAAGCCGCTGCATGGCCATGGGGCGGCCGACCTGGAACGGATCCGCGGCTACCGCATCGAATCCGGTGGCAAGAGTTATCGGCTGCTGCGCGGCGAGTTCCATCGCCACACCGAGCTCTCGATGGACGGCGGCGAGGACGGATCGCTCGAGGACATGTGGCGCTACGCGCGCGACGCAGCCGAACTCGATTGGATCGGCAACGGAGACCACGATGCGGGGGGCGGGCGGGAGTACCCGTGGTGGATCATCCAGAAGACGACGGACATTTTCCATGCGCCCCCCCGTTTCGTTCCAATGTTCACCTACGAACGCAGCGTGCCGTACCCGAACGGCCACCGCAACGTCATGTTCGACCGCCGCGGCATCCGCACCCTGCCGCGTCTGATGGGAGACGATCCGGGGGGGGTCAGCCCGGACGATACCAAGATGCTCTATGCGTACCTCAAGCAGCTGGGGGGGGTCTGCGCGTCGCACACGAGCGGCACGGGCATGGGGACCGACTGGCGCGACAACGAGCCGGCCGTCGAGCCGATCGTGGAGATCTACCAGGGCGATCGCAACTCGTACGAGCATCTGGGCGGGCCCCGCGTCGCGCGCCGCGCCGGCGACGCGCTCGGCGGCTGGCGGCCGCTCGGCATGGTCTGGAACGCGCTGGCGATGGGGCACCGGCTCGGGTTCCAGTCGTCGAGCGATCACTGGAGCACGCACATTAGCTACGCCGTCGTGCTGGCCGAAGAGCCGTCGCGCGGCGCCATCCTGGACGCCTTCCGCAAGCGGCACTGCTACGGCGCAACCGACAACATCGTGCTCGACGTCCGGCTCGGCGAGCACGTCATGGGAGACGAGCTGGTGTACCGGGCGGGCGGGCGGACGCAGCCGACGTTTCGCGTGCGAGTGCACGGCACCGGGCCGCTCGAGCGTGTCGACATCATCAAGGACTTCGTATACGCCTACACGACGGCGCCAGAGGACAGCTCGACCGAATTGGATTGGACCGATCCCGACCCGCGGCCCGGCGCGAGCTGGTACTATGTGCGCGTGCTTCAGAAGGACGGCCAGCTCGCCTGGGGCAGCCCGATCTGGGTTCAGTATCCGGCGAAGAAATAACACGGCCGCGCCTCTGCCCCAAATGCAGGGGGGCTGTGCCGACCAGCAGATTGGATAGTGGTGGGCGAAGCTCACCTGCATGCACGAACGCAGGGCCGGCTCGGCGGACCCCGTTCAGGATTGCCCATGCGTGGTCCCCTCGCCCCCGCGCTCAATGGATCATGCGGGGGAGAGGATAGGGTGAGGGGGCGCTCGGCTGCGTGAGGGGGCGCTCACTCCGCCCTCTCCCACGGATCCGTGAGCGGGAGAGGGGGCCGGACTTGCCCCTGCTCCCATGGCGGGAGAGGGCACACGCTGTCATCCTGAGCCAGCGAGGAACGAGGCCAGCGAAGGATCTCGGTGCTCTCCCACGGATCCACGGGCCGGGAGAGGGGTCCGTGTTCCGCCGCTCCCACCGCCGCACCGTTTCGTGCGGGGCAAGGTGCAATCCAACATGAACCGCCTCAAACAGATCCTGGGCGCAACCGTGGTGTCCGCCCTGTGGGGCGTCGCCCTCTGGCAAACGGCTGCCGGCGGGTCCGCGCAGCGCGACGACCCCGCCGTCCGGTTCGAGGCCTGTGTCGAGCGCTACTTTGACGCCTATTTCCGTCACAACCCGACCGCGGCGACGCTGGCGGGCTTCCACGAGCACGATCACGAGCTCGAGAACTATTCGGCCGAGGAAGTGAGGACTCAGATCGCGATGCTCGAGGCATTCGCGGAGGAGGTCCAGAGCATCGATCCGCGCCGCCTGCCGCCGCTCGTGGCGAGCGATCACCAGCTCCTGGCCCACAGCATCCGGGCCGCGCTGCTGGAGCTCCAAGAGATCCGCGGCTGGCAAAGGAACTCGGACCACTACTCGAGCGGTATCACGCAGAGCGTGTTCGCGATCATGGCGCGCAAGTTCGCTCCCGCGCCCGATCGGCTTCGTTCGGTCATCGACCGCGAGCGTCAGGTGCCGGAAGTATTCGAGGCGGCGCGGCGGAACCTCAAGGATCCGCCGCGCATCTACACCGAGGTGGCGCTCGAGCAGCTCCCCGGCATCATCGCCTTTTTCGAAAAAGACGTGCCGTCGGCGTTCCGGGACGTGCGCGACGCGGCGCTCGTGGCCGAGTTCCGTGCCACCAACCTGGCGGTCATCGACGCACTCGGCCGCTACCGCGAGTTCCTGGAACAGGACCTGCTGGCCCGCTCCAACGGCGACTTCCGCATCGGCGCCGACAACTTCCGCAAGAAGTTGCTCTACGAGGAGATGGTCGAGATCCCGCTCGATCGGCTCCTGGAGATCGGCGACGCCGACCTGCGGGCCAACCAGGAGTCGTTCCGGCGCACCGCGCAGCAGCTCGATCCCCAGCGCAGCGCGCAGCAGATCCTGGCGGATCTGGCGCAGGATCACCCGGCCCCAAACGAGCTGCTTGACAGCGTGCGCGGCGTGCTGGGCGATCTCCGCGCGTTCATTGGCGAGCACCGCATCGTCACCATCCCGTCACCGGTTCCGCCGATCGTCGAGGAGACGCCGCCGTTCATGCGTGCGCTAACCTTCGCCTCGATGGACACGCCCGGCCCGTTCGAGAGCCGGGCCAAGGAGGCGTACTTCAACGTGACGCTGCCCGAGCCGTCGTGGTCGAAACAGCAGGTCGAGGAGCACATGGCGGGCTTCAGCCGCGGGACGATCGTGAGCACGGCAATCCACGAGGCCTATCCCGGTCACTATGTGCAGTTCCTCTGGCTCCAGCGCGCGCCGTCCAAGGTGCGCAAGCTGATTGGCGCGAACTCGAACGCCGAGGGCTGGGCGCACTACACCGAGCAGATGATGCTGGACGAGGGGTACGGCAACGGGGATCTCAAACTGCGGCTCGGCCAGCTCCAGGACGCTCTGTTGCGCAACGCCCGCTTCATCGTCGGCATCAAGATGCACACCGGCGAGATGACCTACGAGGACGCGATCGAGTTCTTCGTCCGGGAAGGCTACCAGTCGCGGGCCAACGGCGAGCGCGAGACGAAACGCGGCACGTCCGACCCGACGTACCTGGTGTACACGCTCGGCAAGCTCGAGCTGCTCAAGCTGCGCGACGACTACAAGAAGATGCGCGGCGACGCGTTCTCGCTGCGCGAGTTCCACGACGCGGTGCTGAAGCAGGGCTTCCCGCCGATCAAGCTGCTCCGCCGCGCGCTCTTGGGCAACGACAGCCCGGTGCTGTGACTGGCGTGGGACTGCGAAAGGGGGGTATCTGCGTTTGCGCCAGGCGTTTGCTGCTTGCTCCACTCCCCGTTCGCGACGACCCCGTGTTGCGGTCCTCTCGCCCCCGCGCCCAATGGATCATGCGGGGGAGAGGGCAGGGTGAGGGGGCTTCTGTCTTGAGCGTGCGGGGGCGCTTGGTTGCGTGACGGGGCGCTTACTCGTGGGCGATCTTCAGTGGGCGCGGCGGCCGACCAGGCTTGCCGGGCGCTCGGCATTCAGGCGTGGCCGCACGACCGCGACCACCTCGCCGCCGCTCGCGTGACCCAGCTCGCCGAGCGAGCAGCGCCAGGTGAGCCGGACCATGACGGACACCGTTTGGCCGGAGATGAGCGAAAAGCTAGCAAGCACGTGGTGGCTCTCGAGCGGTTCTGCGTGCAGCAAGCCGATCCCGCTGGTCGAGATGTTGCTGGTTTGA
Organism: Planctomycetia bacterium; assembly: GCA_041487215.1. Classification (GTDB taxonomy): domain Bacteria; phylum Planctomycetota; class Planctomycetia; order JALXBF01; family JBGPMX01; genus JBGPMX01. The sequence goes on from JBGPMX010000189.1 coordinate 7,646, forward strand.
GCCGGTATTTTGGGGCCGTCCGGGAGCTCAAAGAGCTCCTCGCCGCCGAGCGGCAGCAGCGTCAGCTCGACCGGCACGCGGATCGGCGCACGCGGCTCCGTGCGTCGGTCCCGGCTCCCGCCGCGTTGCTGGGCGTCGAGCAGCAACTGGCCCATCGCGGACAGGATCGCCTCGGGGCTGCGGTTCAGTCGAGTGACGTTCATGGGCTTACTCGCAACCGTGGTTCCAAAGCGGAACGTACCAAGGGAAATCTACGTCAAAAAACGGCCTGGGGGAAATGGACCCGGTAAGGCCGGCGGCAGGCTTTTTTAGGCATGGGAACGGCATGAACCAGATCCCAGGCGGCATGAACCGGCGTCGGTTCGGGCGGATGGTGGCCGGGGCGGCGTCGGCCCTGGCCGCAGCCCGGCCGGCCGTGCCTCGTGCCGAGCGCGCGGGGCCGGAGGGCGAAAGGCGGCGGGCACTCATGAAGCTCGGCACCCAGCAGAGCCCGACGTCGGACGAGATGCTGCGCTACTTTGCGCGGTTCCGCGTCACCCACATCTGCGGCTATCCGCCGCCGCCCGGCCCGAGTGGTTCCTGGGCGGTGGACGACCTGCGGAGGCTGCGCGACCGCGTCGAGTCGTTCGGCATCCAGCTGGCCATGATGCCGCTGCCGCTCAGTTCCCATCCCATCGCGGAGGCCGAGAACCCCGGCATCATGCTCGGCAAG
>JBGPMX010000190.1:0-8355 GCA_041487215.1 Planctomycetia bacterium
AGCGCCGCGCCGGCCAGCGGCGCAAAACGCCGAACTACCTCGGCATTCTGGTCCACTTCCTGAGGGGTGCGGCAGCCGATGATGACGTTGGTCACGCCGGCCAGCGACAGCACGTAGCTCACCGCCTGCTCCATCGTCAGGCCGGCCGTCTTGAGCAGCGTCCCCGCCGCACAAGCCTTCATCGCGATCACCCCCATCCCGCGCCGCGCCGCCTCGGGGAGCACGGTCGAGACGAAAGGCAGGCGGTGCACGTCGGCAGCGTTCAGCGCCACCAGGACCGTATCGAAGTCGAACCGACGCATCGCCTCCAGCAGAATCGCCGGATCGTGATGCCCGGTGATGCCCAGGAAGCGCACCCGACCCTCCGCGCGCGCCGTCAACAACGCCTCGAGCGCCCCGTTCCGGTCAAAGATCCGGCTCAGGTCGTCCATGGTGCGCAGGTCGTGCAGCTGCCAGAGGTCACAGTGGTCCGTGCGCAGCCGCTTCAGGCTTTGATCGAGCAGCCGCAAGGAGCCATCGCGCGTGCGGTCATGCGTCTTTGAGGCGAGAAAGATTTCGGCACGGCGTTCGCCCAGGGCCGCGCCGTAGTAATCCTGGCTGGCGGCATAGGCGGGCGCCGTGTCGCAATAATTCACCCCCTGATCGAGCGCCCGGTGGATGACGGCCACCGCGTCCCGCTCGTGATCGTGCGTTCGCAGCACCCCCTCGCCGCCCAGGCCGAAAAGAGTCACCGGCTGCCCGGTCCGCCCGAGCGGGCGGGTCGGCAGCGCGGTGCCAAGGGCATGGTTTTGCGTGGCAGAGTCCATTGCTGTGCCCTCTCGACCGGCCCGGCTGGCCGGGCGCGTCATGGTTTGTGATCGATCGCGACGGCGACCATGTCCATGGTGTAGCGGCAACCGGCCCGGCCACTGCCGGCAACCATCGCCTTCGACGCGGCCGGCGGACGCTCGGGGTCGTAGTACTTCGGACGTAGCTCGTTGTGGACCCGGCTTACCTCTTCATCGGTCACGTAGTAGGTGGCCTTCGCCAGATGTTTCAGGTCGCTGCCGGTCCTTGCGAGCAACCGCTTGAGCGTGTCGAACGTGGCTTTCACCTGAGCCTCGGCCGTCGCGTTCGGGTCCGCGAAGAAGCCGGAGAAGAAGATCGAGCCGCCGTGGTTGATGCGCGTCACGCGGCTGAAGAGTGGCGACGCCTTGAAGCCGGGCGGTGTGAGAAACTCGATCGCTTCAGCGTCTGGCCGGGCCGCGCCGGCCCACGCCACCAGCTCGATCTCGATCGGCAGCGCGGACCGCCACGCGACGAACGACACGGGAGGTGCCCCCGCTTCCCCGAAGTGGCGGGCGATTTCCTGCTGCACCTCGGCCACCGACTCCATCGGGTACACGAAGCACTTGAGCGCCACCGCGTGCCGGTCATCGAGTCCGTAGTGCCGCAGCGTGGCACTCAGGCTGGCCAGTGTTTTCCGGGTGGCGTCCGGCAGCTCGCCCGGCTCCGCCTGGCCGGAGATGTAAAGCCGCGCTCCCGGCGGCAGCACCGCGGCGGCACGGGTCCGCGGTACCACTCCGGGCGGCGGAACCGCGTCCGACACGGCGACGGCATCGAGCGCCAGGAGCGCCGCGGGATCCGGCAGCCGCGTCACGACGAAGCCGACGGCCGGCCGATGCTCGCCCGTGAACCGCCCGGCCAATTCGCGTCGCGCCAGTTCCGCCAGATCGTCGCTGGTCGCGTACACGTTCAGCTTCACGAGCCGGTCGAGATCACTCGCCGAGGCCCGCAGGGTCGAACGCAGCTTGGCCATCAGCTGATCGAATTGCGCGCGGCCGTCTGCAGGCGCGACGATCGCACCCGCATCGTCCACGGGCAACAGTTGAGCGGTGTGTACCAGGGGCGCGTCATCCACGAGCACTGCGGCGGAGCTCCCCGTCCCGGCACTCGATTCGACGCAGCGAATGGCCTGCGGTGGATGGGCGGGCACGAGCCCGAGCACCAGCCCCAGAAGCGCATGGAACGCACGGGTGGTTAGGATCATGGAGTCCCTCAGATGGTTGGACCCAATACCGATGGTTCGTCGAGCCTAGGGCAGTCGGATGAGGCAGTCAAGAAACCCACTTGCCGAACGGAGTGACCGCCCGTCTCAGGAAAAAGGGCATGGATGCGGAGAATAACCGAGCATCTCGGGTACCCGGCACCGAGTTTGCACATTAAGTCAGCTCGACAGCTGGCGTGCCGGCACTGTCGTTTGAGTGGACGGCGATGGTCGAGCTCGGTTTTCCGGAGGAGTAACCTCGCATGGCGGCAACATCGGCGGCTTCGCCAGGGCAGAGTCGAGTGGCCCCGATCCTGATCGCGATCATCCTGGTCGTCGCCATTCTCTACTGGGCTCAGAAGGTCATCATCCCGCTGGCCTTGGCCATCCTGCTCACGTTCATCCTCACCCCGATCGTGGCACGGGTGCAGCGCAGCGGTTTGCCCCGCATTTACGCAGTCCTGCTGGTGCTGGTGCTCACCCTGACGGGCCTGGGCGCCGTCGGGTTCATGGTCGGAAGTCAGTTACGGTCGCTCGCCGAAGAGCTGCCCGGATATCAGGACAACATCACGCACAAGGTCACGGCGCTGCGAGGCTCCAAGGAAGGCGTGATCGGTCGATTAAGCCGAATGGCACACGAGATCAGCCAGCAGGCGACCAAGGCGGGTGATGAGGCGACCACGGCGAAGGAGACCGCTCCGGCCACGCAGACGCCACCGTATACCACTGCCGCTGCCGAGAGGCCTAGCGCCACCGCGCCTGCGCCGGATGCCGCGGGAGCACAGTCCGGCCAACCCATCTTCGAGCGGGTCTGGGCGGTGGCCGGCCCCGTGCTCGAGCCGCTTGCCACGGCCGGCCTGGTCATCGTACTGGTTGTGTTCATGCTTATCCGTCGTGAGGACTTGCGTAACCGCCTGCTGGGCCTGGCCGGCAGCGACCGGCTCACCGGGACCACACGGCTCTTCGAAGACACGACGCGCCGCCTGAGCACTTACCTGCTGACGCAGGTGGGCGTGAACTCGGGGTTCGGGTTAACGCTGGGCATCGCGCTGTTCTTCATCGGCGTTCCCTACGCGTGGCTCTGGGGGTTCCTGGCCACCGTGCTGCGGTTCGTACCCTATGTGGGCACCTGGCTGGCCGCGCTGTTGCCTTTCCTGCTGAGCGTCGCCGTGTTCCCCGGCTGGTTACAACCGTTGCTGGTGATCGGGTTCTTCATCGGTCTCGACCTGCTCACGGCCAACGCGCTCGAGCCGTTGCTGTTCGGCCATAGCACGGGCATCGCCCCGGTCGCCCTGCTCGTCGCCGCGGCGTTCTGGACCTGGCTGTGGGGCCCCGTCGGGTTGGTCCTGTCGACGCCGCTCACCGTGTGCCTGGTCGTGCTGGGTCGATACGTGCCGGATCTCGCGTTCCTCGGCCTGCTGCTGGGGGACAGGCCGGCGCTTGAATTGCCGGTGCGCTACTACCAGCGGCTGATCGCGAAGGACCGGGACGAGGCGGACGAACTGGTGGAGCAGTACGTGCGTGAGCAATCGCTGGACGAGGTGTACGATGAGGTGTTGATGCCATCTCTGGCGCTGGCGCGGTTGGATCGCCGGCGCGGCGAGCTGACGCCCGAGGACGAGTCATTCATCTTTCAATCGGTGCGCGACGTACTTGAGGACCTGGCGGTGACCCGGCTCGACGCCGAGTTTCGCGCGGTGGACGCATCCCGTGCGGCGCCCGAAGCGGCGGAACCGCGGGTCCGCGGCACGGTGCTCGCCTGCCCCGCGCACCACGAGGCAGAGGTGGTAACGCTCGAGATGTTCCGCCAGCTCCTCGATTCGTACGGGGCGCAGGTCGAGGTGCTGTCCACGCGCATGCTGGCGAGCGATGTCCTGGCTCAGGTGCGTGACCGCGCGGCGGACGTGGTTTTTATTGCCATCATGCCGCCCAGCGGGGTGGTGCAGGCGCGGTATTTGACCAAGGAGCTGCGCAAGCAGTTCCCCGACCTGCCGATTGTCGTGGGCTACTGGGGCAACCCGCCGCACGACCAGTTCGACAAGATCGTGACGCGGCTCCGCGGCGCCGGGGCCAGCCATGTGACGACCTCCCTGGTTCAGAGCCGCCGCCAGATCGTGCCACTGCTGCGGGCACGCATAGCGCCGGCGACGAGCACGGCCGACCCGGAACTCATCGCATCCTCTGCGCTTCCGGCCACCCCGCAGGCCACCCCAGGACCGATGCCTCATGGACGAAAAACCGAATGCGGTGCGAGACCCGGAACGGCTTGACGCGCTGCGCCGCAGCCGGCTGCTGGACAGCCCGGCCGAAGCGGCGGCAGGATTGAACGCCCGAAGCGACCCCGCGCGACACGCCAACATACAGTGAGGCAACAATGCCAAAAATCCTCTTGATCGAAGACAATCCGCAGAATCGGGACGCGCTGTCGCGCCGTCTCGAACGGCGCGGCTACCAGGTCGTCCTGGCGAATGACGGCGAGCAGGGGGTGGCAATGGCCCGGTCCGAGTCGCCGGACGTCATTCTCATGGATATGAACCTGCCGGTGCTCGACGGCTGGGAGGCGACACGCATGATCCGCACGACGGCCGAGACGCAGTCGCTGCCGATCATCGCCCTGACCGCCCACGCCATGTCGGGTGACCGCCAGAAGACGATCGAGGCGGGCTGCGACGATTACCACACCAAGCCGGTCGAGCTGCCCCGACTGCTCGCCCAGATCGAAGCGATCCTCAAGAACCGGGCGAATCCGAGCGCGCCGAGCGGAAACTGAACCGCGCCCTACTACGAAGTGCTGCTCATAACCACGGACAAGCAAACGCTCGAAGTGCAGGTGACGGCGGCGGGGAAAATCGTGAACGAGCAGAAAAAGACGTCGGACAAAGGCGACGACTAACAGCCTGTTGACACATCGCACATTCGCGCCAACAGGTCGTCTCGATGTAGCTGAATTCGCCCGAATTCAGACTCCGCCGGCCGCGCTCTTGACCGAAGGTCTCCCGCCACGATCACGGCCGACTCGTTCCACTCGTGTCCGTGGCACCCCTCCCATGAAGTGCCACACAGCACTCGCGCGATGCGCCGGCGAGAGACACAGGAGCTCGACGCACTAGCGAGGGACCCTAGGCAGGAGCCTACCGTGCAGCTCGAACCGGCCGATCGTTTCAACACGGAACTGGTCAGGAATGTTCACCCGCCCGACTGGACGAACCCGCATCCGTTCGGCCGCTACAACCTGGTGGTGCTCGGCGCCGGTACGGCCGGCCTGGTGTCCGCAGCCGGCGCCGCCGGGCTTGGTGCCAAGGTGGCACTGGTCGAACGACACCTCCTGGGCGGCGATTGCCTCAACTACGGGTGTGTCCCGTCGAAGGCGATCATCCGCTCGGCGCGCACGGCGGCGGAAGTGGCACGCGCCGCGGAATGGGGCATCCGCGTGCCGCCAGGATCCGCAGCCGATTTCGGCTTGGTCATGGAGCGAATGCGCCGCCTCCGCGCGGAGATCAGCAGACACGATGCCGCCGCACGGTTCCGCTCCCTGGGAGTGGACGTCTTTCTGGGCGCGGCTCGTTTTACCGGCCCGCAGAGTGCCCAAGTAGCGGGTCAGGACCTGCGATTTTCCCGAGCCGTGATCGCGACCGGTGCTCGGGCGGCACCTCTCGATCTACCCGGCGCCGATGAGGTCGGCTACCGCACCAACGAGACGATCTTTTCCCTGACCGAGCTGCCCCGGCGGCTCGTGGTCGTGGGTGGCGGCCCCATCGGCTGCGAGATGGCGCAAACGTTTGCGCGGCTCGGCAGCCAGGTTCTGCTGCTGCACCGCGGCACACGACTGCTGCCGCATGACGATCCCGATGCCGCCGCAATCGTCCTTCGGCGCTTCGAATCGGAGAAGATCCGCGTCGAGTTCGGCGTCAACCTGTTGCGGTGTGAACGAGGGGCAGCCGGCAAGCAGCTTGTCGCCGATCAACACGGCAGCCAAGTGGTCTTCGAATGCGATGAGGTGCTCGCTGGCGTGGGCCGCCGCCCGAACGTGGAGAATCTCGGTCTTGAAGCGGCCGGTGTCGTCCACGACAGCCACGGAGTGCGGGTGGATGATTACCTGCGCACGACGAATCGCCACATCTTGGCGGCCGGCGACGTGTGCTCGGCGTACAAGTTCACGCACGCGGCAGACGCGATGGCGCGCGTCGTGATTCAAAACGCACTTTTTTTCGGCCGCAAACGCCTAAGTGATCTGCGGATCCCCTGGTGCACCTACACCGATCCGGAGGTCGCTCACGCCGGCCTGAGCGCCGCCGACGCGCATGAGCGCGGTGTCGAACTGGATACATTTACCGTCCCCTTGGCGGATGTGGACCGCGCCCGTCTCGATGGTGAATGCGAGGGGTTTGTGCGCATCCATGTGCGGCGCGGAACCGACCGCATGGTGGGGGCCACGATCGTTGCGGCGCACGCCGGGGAAATGCTTGGCGAAATCACGCTGGCCATGACCCAGGGCATCGGCCTTTCCAGGCTCGCCCACACGATCCACACGTATCCGACTCAAGCGGAAGCGATCAAGCGCGCCGGCGACATGTACCAGCGTACCCGGCTGACTCCCTGGCGGCTCAGGCTCCTGCGCGCATGGCTGGCCTGGAGACGCTAGCCAGAGCGGTCGTTTCCGCTCGGCGTGGCACGCCGCGACGCCGCTTCCTGCCCGCTGCGCGGCTCGCAGCCCTGTTCGGAAGCGAAAGCTCGGTGCGGCGCACCGCGGCCAAACTACGACTCGAGTCGACGCTCCGGCCACGCGGCCGACCGCGCAAAGAACCGAGGCAGTAATAAATAGACCTGTCGCGTTTAACTCTTCCCGATCATGTTGGCTTTCGGGACCGGCAGTGATACCGTTTCATGGCCTGTTGGCCGGATCTGCTTCGCCTGATTTTCGTGGAACGACAGCTGGCCAGCGTGGACGATGGCGCCCAGATTCGACAGACAGCTGCAAGGGGAAAGAAGATGAAAACAGTTCTGGCCATTGGCGCTCATTACGATGACTGTGTGTTTGGCGTGCCCGGCATCTTGCTCCAGGCGGTCGCGAAACACTACCGCGTCGTGATCCTCTCGCTGATCGGCGACTACTCGAACTGGGTGCCCATCGGCAGGCGAACCCGCGAATTGGTCGAAGCGACGACGGAGATCAGCCGTTCCTACGGCGTGGAAATGCGGTATCTTGATTTCAAGTCGCACCTCTTTGACGTGAACGACCGGACGAAGCAGGCGGTGGCCGAGGCCGTCGCGGACGTGCGGCCCGATGTGGCGCTCGCTCTCTGGCAGCACGACCACCACGACGACCACGTCGTCGCTTCGCACTTGAGCGGCATTGCGCTCCAGCATGCTTCATCACTGATCGACGCCCCGACCTACCGTCCGCCGCGGGCAGGCTACATGTACGACAATGGACCGAGCCATACGATCGGCTTCGAACCCGACGTGTTCGTGGACGTGACCGATGTCTGGCCGCGCGCGGTCGAGTGGCTGGGCCGGTTCATGGCCCTGGTGCGAAACGAACCGTACGACCCGGACACGCGGGACGCCGCGCAGCAGACCAAGGAAGCCATCGCGCTCTACCGCGGCAAGTCATGCGGTGTCCGGTATTGCGAGGCCGTTCGCTCAATGCGCCCGGAACCACGTGAAATCGTCTGATATCGGGTTCATCCGCCTGAAGCGTGCCCATCGTCAGAACGGCGACCGGCCGAGAGGCGCGGCTTCGCCGCGGGATTTTCTGAAGTCTGGCTCGGGTGTCCGAAAGGATCTGGCTCCCGTCGCGCCGGGATTGGAGCGGTAAGCTGCCAACCGCCTGGAGAAACGGGGGGGCGTAGTGGTGCTGGTCCAGCCTCTGGCGGCGCGTGCTCGGAGGCTCGGAGGATCGCGTGATCTTGAGCTCCTGGCCGCTTCCGGAGCCGGGGGGCTGGGTGGGGCTGGTCAACCGGGCACGGACGGAGCAAGAGGTGGCGGCGATCCGGCACTCGATCCGCCGCGGGCAGCCCCACGGCAGCGAGAGCTGGGGCAAGCGCACGGCTCGAGCGCTGGGGCTGGAATCCACCCTGCGCCCCCGCGGCCGCCCCCGAACCGCGACTGCGCGCGCCTGAGCCTCTCGGTCGGCGCAAGTGATGTCACAAATTAGACCTGTCCCGTTTCCCGTTTCCTCAGTGCTGCCGCCCGCAAACACACCAACAGAGAAGAGGAACGGTTAGCCGCTTTGTCTTGGCGCGGACCTGAAGGATAGCTGCAACGGTTGAATAGCTCGTAACAAAACCGGCGGCATCACCGCCGCCGCTACTTGAAACTAAACGTTA
>JBGPMX010000191.1:0-8354 GCA_041487215.1 Planctomycetia bacterium
CGCCCGTGAGTCGCGCCAGCGGCTCGATGTGGGTCAGGATCGTCGCATCCGCGTCGGAGTTCTCGACGGCGACGAGGATTCGCGTGTACATGGGCCGATTCTACCTGCCGGCGAACGTCTGATAGAGCAGCCATACGTTGAGCGCGGCGATGACGACGGCCACGACCCAGGCCAGCGCCTGCATCCAGCGCGGGCTGACGTGGGGGCCCATCTTGGCCCGGTCGCTCGTGAACATGACGAGCGGGAACACCGCGAACGGCAGCTGCAGGCTCAGCACCACCTGGCTGAGCACGAGCAGGTCCATGAGCCCCGCGCTCACTTCCTGCGCATCGCCCCGCCTACCAAACCAGTAGATCGTGATCATGGCAGGGACGATAGCGATCAGCCGCGTGATCAGCCGGCGCAGCCAGGGACGCATGCGGAACTGCAGGAAGCCCTCCATGACGATCTGGCCGGCGAGCGTGCCGGTCAGCGTCGAGCTCTGCCCGGAGCACAACAGCGCGATGGCAAACAGAGTGCTCGCCGCGGCCGCGCCCAGGAATTGCGGGAGCAGCCGGTGCGCGTCCTGGATCTCGCGCACCACCTCGCCATGGCGGTGGAACACGGCGGCCGCAAGGACCAGGATCGCCGCGTTCACCAAGAAAGCGCCGTTGAGCGCGATCACCGAGTCGATCAGGTTGAACCGGCTGGCCTCGCGCAGGCCGCGACGGTTCCGCTGGATCTGCCGGGATTGGACCAGAGCCGAGTGCAGGTACAGGTTGTGCGGCATCACGGTCGCCCCGAGAATGCCGATGCCGATGTACAGCGCGTCGCTGTTGGGGAAGAGATACGGTGCCTCGCGATGCAGCCGCGGTACGAGACCGCGAAGCACGCCGGGCCAATCCGGATGCGCCCAGAACACTTCGATCGCGAAGCAGCCGCCGATGGTCAGCACCAGGACCAGGATGAATGCCTCCATCTTGCGGATGCCCAGCCGCTGGATGGCCAAGAGCAGGAAGGTGTCGCACGCCGTGACCACGAGCCCCCAGGCGAGGGGCACGCCGAACAGCAGGTTGAGCCCGATGATCGTGCCGACAACCTCGGCCAGGTCGCAGGCCGCGATCGCGATCTCGCAGAGAACCCAGAGTACCAGTCCGACCCGGCGCGAGTAAATCTCGCGGCAGGCTTGCGCCAGGTCGCGCCCGGCGACGATCCCCATGCGCGCAGAGAGGGTCTGGAGCAGCACCGCCATGGCGTTGGACATGAGCAGGACCCAGAGCAGCTCGTAGCTGAACCGGGAGCCGGCCTCGATGTCCGTCGCCCAGTTGCCCGGGTCCATGTAGCCGACGCTCACCATGTACGCCGGGCCTGCAAAGGCGAAGAGGCGGCGCCAGAACCGCGGTTGCCCGACCGGCACGGTCGAGTGCACGTCCTCGAGGGAGCGTACCAGAGGCGCGCCGGTCGCCGGGCCGGCCGCGTGCGGCGGCGCGCTTGCCGCCGACCGCCGAAATGGGGACCAGCTCATGGCGCACCTCGCTTGCGCCCCGCCGGGGCCGCCGCGGCCGACCGGCGCTTCGCCCCTTTGGCGCGGGATGCCGCCCGCGGCTGCCGCTCCACCTGGATCACCGACGCGACGCGCCTGCCCAGGAAGAGCACGCGGCCGTCCACGCGCACCTCGACCGGCCCGTCGAACGGGGCCGCTCCTCGAACCCTGACCGTGGCGCCGGGCACCAGGCCGAGCTGCTCGATGTGCCGCAGCATGTCCGGGCCGGCGTGCTGAACCCGGCGGACCAGGCAGTGCTCGCCCGGCCCCACCCGGTCCAGCGTCGGCCAGTCGCGCTCGCGCATCTCGCCGCTCGGCGTGGGGATGGGCGAGCCCTGCGGGTCCGCCTCGGGGTGCCCCATCTCTGTGTCGATGATCGTCTCCAGCTCCTCGGAGATGTAATGTTCGAGCGTCTCGGCCTCGCGGTGCGCCTGCGCCCAGTCCATACCCAGCCGCCGCACGAAGAAGGACTCGAGCAGCCGGTGGTGGCGGATGATCTCCAGCGCCACCTCGAGCCCCTTGGCCGTCAGCTCGGCGCCCTGCCGCGGTGCGTAGTCCACGTAACCGTCCTTGGACAGCCGCTTGAGCATCCCCGTCACGCTCGCCGGCTGCACCGCCAACGCCTCGGCCAGCTTGTTGGTGCCCACCGGTTTGCCGGCCGATCCGAGGCGGTAGACCGCCTTCAGGTAATCCTCGACTGCCTGGCTCAGCGACGGCGTGCTCATGAGACCGACCGCGATGAGTGAATGGAAACCAGGCCCATTAGTTAAAACATACAACGGAATTAGTCAACCCTAAATTGAGACAGGTCGGGCGGGGGCGGCGCCGCGGCGCGCGCAAGGCCAAACGGTGAGGGAAACACGGTGCCGCAGCCCCGCGCTTGAACGCGTTGGAACAGCGCGCACGACACAGGGGCCAGGGACGCCCGCGCTTGCCTTGCTTCCGGCCGGCAGCGCCTATACACTCGCGCGGGACATGATCGAATCGCGTGCGACGACCCTGGCCATCACCATCAACGGCGCGGTGCGCGAAGTTCTCGCACCCTGCTCGGTCGCCGGGCTCCTGGGCCTGCTTGAGCTCCGACCGCAGCAGGTCGCGGTCGAAGTGAACCGGGTCATCGTGCCGCGCAGCCGGCACGAGGCGCATCAGCTCGCGCCGGGCGATGCGGTCGAGATCGTCACGCTGGTCGGGGGAGGCTGAACGCCATCATGGCCAACGACACGCTGCTCGATGACCGGCTCGTTCTCGGCGCACACCGCTTCACGAGCCGGCTCATCACCGGGACCGGGAAGTACGCGACGCACGAGCTCATGCGCGAGGCGCTTGAGGCGAGCGGCTGCGAGGTGATCACGGTGGCCGTGCGACGCGAGCGACTGATCGATCGCGAGGGCCGGAACCTGCTCGATGCGATCGACACGGAGCGCTACACCATCCTGCCCAACACGGCCGGCTGCTACAGCGCGGCGGACGCCGTGCGGCACGCACGGCTGGGCCGCGAGATCCTGTCCAATATGGGGAACGCCGGCGCGGACTGGGTCAAGCTCGAGGTGCTGGCGGACCCCAAGACGCTGCTCCCCGACCCCGTGGAGACGCTCGCGGCGACCGAGCAGCTCGTCGCCGACGGCTTCCGCGTGCTCTGCTACACCTCCGACGACCCGATCATGGCCAAGCGGATCAAGGCGGCGGGTGCGACCAGCGTGATGCCGGCCGGCAGCCCGATCGGTTCGGGGCAGGGGGTGCTCAACCCGTGGAACATCCGCATCATTCTGGAGTACCTCAAGGGGGAGGATGCGGATTACCCGGTGATCATTGATGCGGGGGTCGGCACGGCGAGCGATGTGGCGGTCGCCATGGAGCTCGGCTGCGACGGCGTGCTTCTCAACACCGGGATCGCGGCGGCCAAAGACCCGGTACAGATGGCCCACGCCATGCGCCACGCCTGCATCGCCGGCCGTCTCGCCTACCTGGCGGGCCGCATCCCGCGCAAACTCTATGCCACCGCGTCCAGCCCGCTTGACGGCGTGATCGCGCCGGCAAAGCGCTGACAGGCCGGCCCCGCGTGCCCTTTCAGGGACTGAAGCTCTCATGAATCCCATGGATGTTCTCGGACCGGGCGGTCTCATCGCTCGCCGTCTGGCGAAGTACGAGCACCGGCCTCAGCAGCTGGCCATGGCTGAGGCGGTGGCGCAGGCGGTCGCGGGTCGGCATCACCTGATGGTCGAGGCGGGCACGGGGGTCGGCAAGAGCTTCGCCTACCTCGTCCCCGCCATCCTGGCGGCCACCGACCCCGAGGCCGGGCCGGGCAAGAAGATCATCGTCTCGACCCACACCATCAGCCTGCAGGAACAGCTGATCGACAAGGACCTGCCGTTCCTGCGCGCCATCCTGCCCCGTGAGTTCACGGCCGTGCTGGCCAAGGGGCGCTCGAACTACATCAGCCTGCGTCGACTGGCGGCGGCGCGCGAGCGCGCCGGCAGCACTTTTTTCGCCGAGGAGGAGTTCGATCATCTGCGGCGCGTCGCGCGCTGGGCGGCCAAGACGAGCGACGGCAGCCTGAGCGACATCGATTTCCGCCCGCTCCCCCAGGTCTGGGACGAGGTGCGAAGCGAGTATGGCAACTGCCTGGGCCGCGCGTGCCCCACGCACAAGGAGTGCTTCTTCTTCCAGGCGCGGCGCCGTATCCACAATGCCCAGATCATCGTCGTGAACCACAGCCTGTTCTTCAGCGACCTGGCGGTGCGTCGCGCCGGTGCCAGCCTGCTGCCCGATTACGACGTGGTCATCTTTGACGAGGCGCACACGCTCGAGTCGGTGGCGTCCGAGCACCTCGGCCTTGACCTCACGAGCGCGCAGGTCGATTACCTGCTCAACAAGCTGTACAACTCGCGCAGCAACCGAGGCCTCGTGTTGTTCCACGGTTTCACCGCCGCGCAGCAGCAGGTGCAGGCGACGCGCCACGCCGCGGACGTGCTGTTCGATGGCCTGGCCGACTGGCAGGCGGCACGCGGCGGATCGAACGGCCGGGTGCGCGAACGACCGCCGGTGAGCGACGAGTTGTCCAACCAGCTCCGGATCCTGGCGCGATCGCTCGCGGAGTGTGCCGAGGGGATCGAGGCGGAGGAGCAGCGTCAGGAGCTGAGCGCGGCGCACGACCGCTGCGAGGCGCTGGCGGTATCGCTCCAAGACTGGATGGATCAGGCGACCGAGGGGCAGGTGTACTGGCTGGAGATCTCGCCCGGCCGGCGGCGCCGCGTGACACTCGCCTCGGCCCCCATCGAGGTCGGTTCGACCCTGCGCCGCGAGCTCTACGATCGCGTGCCCACCTGCATCCTGACCAGCGCCACCCTGGCGATCGGCCGCGAGGGGTCGTTCGACTTCCACAAGAATCGCCTGGGGCTCACGCACTGCCGGACGCTACGGCAGGGGAGCCCGTTCCGTTACCGCGAGCAAACGCGGATCCACATCGCCGCCGACCTGCCCGACCCGAGCAGCCGGACAGCCGAGTTCGAAGCCCTCGCCGCCGACGCCATCCGGCATTACGTAGATCAGACCGGCGGCGGCGCCTTCGTCCTGTTCACCAGCTACCGCATGATGCGCGACAGCGCCGCCCGCCTGGGGCCCTGGTTGGCGGCGCGCAACCTGCCCTTCCTGAGCCAGGCCGACGGCATCCCGCGCAGCCGGATGATCGAGCAGTTCCGGGAGCGACCCGGCTCCGTGCTCTTCGGCACCGACAGCTTCTGGCAAGGCGTCGACGTGCCGGGCGACGCGCTGCGCAACGTGATCATCACCAAGCTGCCGTTCAGCGTCCCCGACCACCCGCTGGTCGAGGCTCGGCTGGACGCCATCCGCGCGGCGGGCGGCAACCCGTTCGTCGACTACCAGCTCCCCGAGGCCGTGCTCAAGCTGAAGCAGGGCTTCGGCCGCCTGATCCGGACCAAGGAAGATAAGGGCATCGTCGTCATCCTCGACCCACGCGTGCTTACCAAACCCTACGGCCGTGTGTTCCTTGAGTCGCTGCCGGACTGCGAACGGATCCTGGATCGCTCGCCGATCCCGCACGCCGACCAAGGGCCCGTCAAAAAATAACTTGTGCGATTGGGTGTATGCCATGCTGACTCTCGCGATCATGCTGTCCGCCTCGTTGATCTCGGGGACTCCGCCCGACGCGCCCGCCGTGGACGTCCTGGTCCGCGGCGCCCGCGTCGTCGACGGCACGGGTAACCCCTGGTACGTCGGCGACGTGGCGCTCAGCGGCAATCGCATCGTGGCGGTCGGACCGCGGCTCGAGCTGCCTGCCCAACGCGTGATCGATGCCGCAGGCCTGGTCGTCGCGCCGGGATTCATCGACATGCACTCGCACTCGGACTGGCTACTGCTCGAAGACGGCAACGCCCAGAGCAAGATCCGCCAGGGAGTGACCACCGAGGTGCTCGGCGAGAGCCAGTCCGGCGGCCCGTTCCGTGGCAAACTACCGCCGCGCTCGGTAAAGGTCGGTGGCGAGACGGTGTCCCTGAGTACGCTGGGGGAGTACCTGGAGGCGCTCGAGCGTTCCGGCACAGCCACGAACGTCGCGACGTACGTCGGCCTGGGAAACATCTGGCGCTCGGTCATGGGCGATTCGTTCGAGCGGCCGTCCTGCGACGAGCTCGACGCCATGAAACAGCTGCTGGACCAGGCGATGCGCGACGGCGCCTTCGGCCTGTCCAGCCTCCTGGCGGGCCCCCCCGACGGCCTGGCCACGACGGACGATATCGTCGCGCTCTCGGAGGTCGTGCACCGGCACCGCGGGATCTACGCATCGCACATCCGCAACGAGGGGACCGGGGTGCTCGACGCCATCCGTGAAGCGATCGAGATCGGCGCGCGCGCGGGCGTACCGGTCGAGATCATCCACTTGAAGATCGCCGATCGCGCGCTGTGGGGCCGCATGGACGAGGTCGTCGAGCTCATCGAGCAAGCCCGCGCGCGCGGCGTCAACGTGCAGGCCAACGTCTACCCGTATACGCGCGGCAACAACAACCTCGCGAGCATCATCCCGCCCTGGGCCCACGAGGGGGGGCGGGCCAGGATGGTCGAGCGGCTGCGCGATCCCGACGAACGCACGCGCATGAAGCGCGATATCCGCGAGGGGCTCCCCGGCTGGTACAACCACTACCTGGCGGTTGGCGGGGATTGGAGCCAGATGCTGGTCAACGACAACCTGAGCGCACGGAACAAGCGGTTCGAGGGGATAACGATGGACCGCATCATCGCACTGCGCAGCGCCGACCGCGATCCGGCGCCCGAGCCGTTCGACGTGCTGTTCGATTTCCTGATCGAGGAGAATGGTTCGATCAGCACGATCTATGCGCATCACACCGAGCAGGACATGAACCGGGCGCTGGTCGAGCCCTGGTGCTCGATCGGCTCGGACGGGTCTGCCTACGCGATCGAGGGCCCGCTGCGCCGCGGCGTGCCGCACCCGCGTAGCTTCGGCACCTTCCCGCGCCTGCTGGGCGTGTACGTGCGGGAACGCAAGCTGCTGCGCCTTGAGGACGCGGTGCGCAAGATGACGTCGGCGAACGCGACGATGCTTGGCCTGGCCGACCGCGGCATCATCCGGCCGGGCGCCTTTGCCGACCTGGTCGTGTTCGACCCCGACCGCGTCATCGACCGCGCTACGTACACCGATCCGTTCCGGTACAGCGAGGGGATCGCCTACGTGCTGGTGAACGGCCGCGTGGTGCTCGATGGGGAGACCCACACCGGCGCTCGACCCGGCCGGTCACTGCGGCACCGCGACGACCTGGCGCCGCGCGACTAGCCCGCGGTCCGCGGCGCGTCAACGAGGCCAGTGAAGTTGGGTGGGCCTTGCCCACCCGATGTTCCCGGTGGCGGGTGGAGCCCATCCTACACCGAAGCTCGCTCCCGAGAGAACGCACTGCCTGGGTCTTGGGTCAGGATCGCGACCCCGCAGGATGTGGGTGCTAGCGGATGCTGCGGATCCGTGCTATCTTCCGCTCGAACCGCCCCTTTCCCCCCGGCACGACCCGCATGACCACCGCTTCGATGCCCCACGCCGCGGTGCGGGCCAGCTCGGTCCGCTGGCAGGTCATCGCGCTCCTCATGTCGTTCAGCTTCATGACCTGGTTCAACCGGGTCAGCATGTCCGTGGCGGGGGTCCGCATCATCCACGAGGGTCTCCTCTCGCCAACGTCGATGGGCACGGTGTATTCGGCGTTCCTGTTCGCCTATGCGCTGTGTATGGTTCCGGGGGGCTGGCTCACCGACCGCTTCGGGCCGCGTGCGGCGCTCCTGTTCATGGGCTTTGGGTCGGGCCTTTTCGGTGCGCTCACCGGCGCCGTCGGCCTGCTGCCGCGCGGCGTCTGGCCTTTGTTCACGGGGCTGCTCGTCGCGCGCGCGCTCATGGGCGTGTTCACCGCCCCGATCTACCCGGCGAGCGGCCGGCTGGTGTCGCACTGGATGCCATTCGCGCAGCGCGCCTGGGCGAACGGCACGGTGCAGGGTTGTGCGGCGCTCGGGATCGCCTGTTCCTATGTCGTGTTCGGACGGCTCGTGGGCTGGTTCGACTGGCCCATGGCGTTCCTCGTTACCGGTGGATTCACGGCCGCGCTGGCCGCCTGGTTCGGGCTCGTGGTCACGAATCGGCCGGCGGAGCACCCGCGCGTGAACGAGGCGGAGCGGCGCTGGATCGATGGGCCGCTCGCCGGCCGCACGCCGACCGGCCGCGGCGGGGGCGGAGCCACCGGGGTCGCGCGCGAGCATGCCGAGGCGGACGCGGCCGAGCCGCCGAGCCGTGCGAGCTGGTCGACGCTGCTGCGGCATCGCAGCC
>JBGPMX010000192.1:0-8345 GCA_041487215.1 Planctomycetia bacterium
CGATCACGGACAGGCCGATGGGCCCGGCGCCGATGATCAGGCAGTGTTCGCCCGCGCGCAATCCGCTACGGCTCACCGCGTGGCACCCAATGGCGAGCGTCTCGACGAGGGCGAGCTGCTCGAACGTGAGCCGCTCCGACGGGTGCAGCTTGTGCGCCGGCAGCACGAAGCGGTCGCGCAATCCGCCGTCGATCATGACGCCGAGCACTTTCAGGCTGGCGCAGCAGTTGCTTGCCCCCTTGCGGCAGGCGTGGCACCGGCCGCAGTTGATGTACGGCTCGATGCTGGCGCGGTCGCCGCAGCGCACGTGGCGCACGCCCGCGCCGACCTCGAGCACCTCGACCCCCAGCTCGTGACCGGGGATGCGCGGGTAGGTGTAGAAGGGCATCTTTCCGAGGTAGCCGCTGATGTCGCTACCGCAGACGCCGACGCGGTGCACCCGCACCAGCGCGTCGCCGGGACCGGGCTGCGGCGGTTCATCCAGCTCGATCCTCTGGAACTGCTTGGGGGCCTGGAGTTGGATGGCTTTCATGGCCGTTCCACAGGGTTCATGCCGCTCATGGTTGCGTGCCGCGGGCCGGCATGTCAATCGTCTGCGGCAGGTCTTACTCCGTACGCTACACGCACGTGTGGCTTGCCGGGAACGAGGGCGCGGCGTCGAGCCCGGCTTCTTGTCCTGGGCGGTTGGCCGGCGTAGCGCGGCGGGCTCGTTTTCCACTGGAAAACGGGCGCGATCTGCCGGCCGGGGACGTTGACGAGCCGCTGCGGGTGGCTTACAGTAAAACTTCTTCGGCATCCCGCTTTTCTCGTTGGTTCCAAACCGATCGTGCTGGCCAAGCGGATCATCCCTTGTCTCGATGTGGATCGCGGGCGCGTGGTCAAGGGGACGAAATTCCTCGACCTGCGCGACGCCGGGGACCCGGTCGAGGTGGCCGCGCGCTATGAGGCCGAAGGGGCGGATGAGCTGGTTTTCCTGGACATTACGGCCAGCCACGAGAGCCGCGGGATCATGATCGACGTTGTGCGGCATACGGCCGAGGTCGTGTTCATGCCGCTCTGTGTCGGCGGCGGCATCCGCACGCTCGAGGACATCCGCACGCTGCTGAGCGCCGGGGCAGACAAGGTATCCATCAACTCGGCGGCGCCGCGTGACCCGGCGTTCGTGCAGGCGGCGGCGCGTCGCTTCGGCAGTCAGTGCATCGTCGTCAACATCGATCCGAAGCGGGTCCAGCGCGAGGGCCGAGAATTCTGGGAGGTGCACACGCACGGCGGGCGTATCGCCACCGGGCTCGAGGCGGTCGCCTGGGCGCGGCGCGTCGAGGATCTCGGGGCGGGCGAGATCGTTTTGACCAGCATGGATGCGGACGGTACCGGCCACGGGTATGATTTGCCGATCACGCGCGCGGTCGCCGACGCGGTGCACGTGCCGGTCGTCGCCAGTGGTGGAGCCGGCTGCCCCGAGCACGTGTACCGGGTGCTCACCGAGGGCAGAGCGGACGCCGCGCTGGCCGCCAGCATCTTCCACTACGGGCAGCACTCGATCGCGGAGACGAAGGCGTACCTGGCCGAGCGCGGAGTCCCCGTGCGCCAGGCGAAAGGAAACTGATCCATGGCCACTGCTCAGACCCTGGCGGCGGTTCCGTCTGCCGCCATTACCGCGGCAGCGAAGGGAAAAGAGCCCGAGGTCAACAAGCTCTTCCGCATGGTCATGAAGTACGAGGGCTCCGACCTGCATCTCAAGGTCGGCATGGCCCCCATGATGCGGCTGGCCGGCACGATCCGTGCCATGGAGATGCCCCCCTTGACCGCCACGGACATGGAGAAGCTGCTGCTGCCCATCCTCACGCCGCGGCAGACCCAGATCCTCGAGGACACCGGCGGCATCGATTTTGCGCACATCATCGGCGACGACGAGTGCCGGTTCCGCGTCAACCTGTTCCGCCAGCGCGGCCGCCTCTCCCTGGTCGCCCGCCGCGTGAACACCAAGATCCCCGACTTCAAGGCGCTCTACCTGCCGCCGGTCATCGAGCAGCTCTGCAAGTACTACCAGGGACTCATCATCCTCGCCGGCGTGACGGGCAGCGGTAAGAGCACGACGATCGCCGCGATGCTCGAGTACATCAATCAGAATGAACGGGTGCACATCCTGACCATCGAGGACCCGATCGAGTACCTGTTTCGGGACAAGAAAGCGGTGATCAACCAGCGCGAGGTGGGCGTGGACGTGCTGGATTGGCCCATGGCACTCAAGCACGCCGTGCGCCAGGACCCGGATATCATCCTGGTCGGCGAAATGCGCGATCGCGAGACGTTCGAGGCGGCGACGCATGCCGCCGAGACCGGGCACCTCGTTTTCGGCACGATCCACGCGTCCTCTGCTCCCAGCACGATCAGCCGCATCCTCGACCTCTTCCCGCACGAGATGCACGCCGCGATCCGCCAGAACCTCGCGTTCAACCTGAAGGCGATCGTTGCCCAGAAGCTCCTGCCGACGACCAAGGAGATGACCGCGAAGGGCGTGAAGCGCGTGCCGACCTGCGAGATCATGATCCAGAACCCGACGATCACGAAACTGATCAGCGAGCAGCAGGACGAGAAGCTCGGCGACGCCATCCGCATGTTCCTGCTCGAGGGGATGCAGGATTACACCGAGAGCCTGCGCTACCTGGTGACGCAGGAGTACGTCGAGCGGTCCACCGCCTTCGAGGCGGCGCCGAACGTCGACGCGCTCAAGATGGCGCTCAAGGGCATCAAGGTTTCTACACCGGGCATTCTCTAGGGCCAAGCTTGAACCTGATGATCGCGCTGACGAACGTTGCATCCCTGGCATGGATCCCCACCGCGGATCCGCTGTTGGCGGCCATCACGCGCGGACCCGGCAACTACATCAACTACTTCAAATTCCTGCCGGTCCTGGGCGTGTACCTGCTCTGGGTGTATACCACGCACTGGGTGGAGACGGACACCAAGGAGCTCAAGGGGCGCGATGACATCTGGCACCCCCTGATCTTCTTCGCCGGCCTGCTCGGTATCGGCGTGGTCTGGCTGGTCACGTTCTACGCGATCGCCCTGGTGCTCCTGCTGCTGCTCTGGGCCGTCCCGCTCTTCATCTACATCTACGATCGCAACCAGCGCGTCCCTGAGGACCAGATGGTCACGTTCCAGACCATCGTCTCGGGCGCACTCGAGAAGCTCGGGATTCGGGTTGGGAGCGGCGACTCGGAGGAGGAGCTGGTCGGCCCGCCCATCAAGTTCATCGGCAAGTCGGTGACGCAGACCGCCGAGGACCCGGAACGGGTGCGCGCTGCCGAACAGTCCAAGGGGTACATGTCCGCGAAGGAACTGGTATACGACGCGATCGTGCGACGCTCCACCGATATCCACCTCGAGCCCAAAAAGGATCAGATCGCCGTGCGCTACCGCATCGACGGCATCCTGCACACCGCGGAGGCGTTCGACCGGGCCACCGGCGAGTCGGTTATCAACATCTTCAAGGTGCTGGGGGCGATGGACATCGCCGAGCGGCGCAAGCCCCAGGACGGCAGCTTCGCGGCGCAGGTCGAGGGGCGGCAGATCGACTTCCGCGCCGCCTCGCAGGGAACCATGGAGGGCGAGAAGCTCAGCCTGCGCATCCTGGACAAGTCCGCCAACATCAACAAGCTCGCCGACCTCGGCATGCGCGAGAAGCTGGTCGAGGAGGTGCGCGCGCTCGTCACCCAGCCGCACGGCATGGTGATCGCCGCCGGACCCACCGGGGCCGGCAAGAGCACCAGCCTGTACGCGGCGCTCCGCGAAATCGATCGCTACACCCGCAACATCATCACGATCGAGGACCCAATCGAGTACGTCCTGGACAACGTGACGCAGATCGAGATCAACACCAAGGCGGGCCAGACGTTCCCGGGCAGCCTGCGCAGCGTGCTGCGCCAGGATCCGGACGTCATCATGATCGGCGAGATCCGGGACCAGGAGACGGCCCAGATCGCCTGCCAGGCCGCCACCACCGGGCATATGGTGTTCACCAGCTTGCACTCCAACGACGCCATCACCGCCCTGTTCCGACTGCTCGACCTGGGCGTCGAACCGTTCATGGTCTCGAGCGCTCTCACGGCCGTCTGGAGCCAGCGGCTGGTACGCAAGCTGTGCGACCAGTGCAAGGAACCGTACAAGCCCAAGCCCGAGTTCCTCAAGAAGGCCAACCTGCCCGCCGCCAAAATCGACGTCTTCTACCGGCCGCCCAAGCCGGTCGAGGGACAGGAGGTTTGCCAGAACTGCGGCGGCGCCGGTTACCGCGGTCGCACCGGGATCTTCGAGCTGCTGATCATCACCGACAAGATCCGCGATATGCTCAAAGAGAACCCGTCGCTGACGGCTATCAAGGCCGAGGCGCGCAAGAACGGCATGCTCTACCTCCAGGAGGATGGGCTGCGGCAGGTCATCCGCGGCGTCACCTCGGTGCAGGAACTCATGCGGGTGATCACCTAACAACGGACGACTTTCATGGGCTCGTACGCCTGGGTCATCGACATCGTGCTCTGCTTATTCCTGGCCGCCATCATCTGGGCCGTCAGCAGCCAGGGGCTGTGGGGCGCGGCCCTCAAGTTTGTCAACGTGATGCTCGCCGGCCTTGTCGCCTTCAATTTCTACGAGCCGATCGCGTCGTTGCTCGACCGCTACGTCGAGTTCATGCGGTCGTTCTCGGACTTCGTCTGCCTAGTCATCCTGTTCGTTTTCGCCTTCCTGGCGCTCGATCTGCTTACCGACCGCCTCGGTCCCACGATGGTCCGGTTTCCCGGTTGGCTGTACCACGCCGGCCGCTTCGTCTTCGCCGTCGCGACGGCGTGGTACACGGTCGGCATGATGCTGGCCATCGTCGAGACCGCGCCCATCCACAAGCAGTTCCTGGGCTACCAGTGGCAGAACCACGCGCTGTGGGGAGCGGGCATCGACCGCTACTGGCTGGGTTTCGTGCAGGCGACCACGCGCGATTGCCTTGAGTGGGACAAGCCGCCGCGCGTCTTCGATCCGTACTCGGATTACATCGTGCGCTACCACGAGCACCGTGGCTTCGGCGATCCAGACCCCAGCATGCCGGGGCACGGTGACAGCGCCGCCGCCGCCGGCACCACGAGCAGCGGCACGGGCGGTGGCACGACCGCTCCGCCGGCCGGCGCGGGGGGGCCCGCGGGATCCGCCCCAAGCCGCACGCCGGCGACACCGGCCGGAGCCGCCGGTGTCGCGTCGCCCGAGAGCTTCTGACGGCGGGCGAATGACAAGGTGACAAGGTGACAGGGTGACGGCCCCCAGCCGGTCGCCCCGCCAGCTTCCACATCACGCCCACGCTGCATCGGTGTTGACCAGCCTCACCCGAACGCCATAGAGTCCTTGCGATGGCGCAACGGTGGGTCCGGGCCGCGTGAACCGGGGGATGATCGATGCGCGTTGTGGTGGGCTTCGGCGAGGCGGGGGCGGAGATTGAAGTGCCGGACGAGCGGCTCGTCGAGCTCGGCGGCGCTCCCCCGCCGCCGGTTGCCGACGTCGCCGCTCGGGTGGCGGAGTCGATCGAGCAGCCGCTCGAGTTCCCGCCGCTTCGCCAGGCCGTGGTGCCCGGCGACCACGTGGCGATCGTGCTGGATGACGGGGTGCCGCGCGCGGCCAAGGTGCTCGAGCCGATCGTGGAATGCCTGGTGCAGGCAGGCATCCAGCTGCGCGACATCCAGATCATTGCCGCCCCGGAACGCCCCGGCATGGTGCCGGGCGTGTCACGCGAGACGCTGCCGCCCGGCATCGGGTTCCTCGAGCACGACCCGCGCGACCGGTCCGCTCTGAGCTACCTGGCGAGCACCAAATTTGGCGACCGGGTGTACCTCAACCGGGGCGTCGTCGACGCCGACGCGGTCATCCTGGTGGGACGGGTTGGCTACGACCCGCTGCTGGGGTACCGGGGCACCTCGAGTGGCATCTTCCCCGGGCTGGCCGACGAGCTCGCGCGGCAGCGGTTCTCCGCGCGGAGCTGTGCCGTGCTGTCGGCCGAAGCTCGGCTGGCCTCGCGCCAGCAGGCGGACGAGGTGGCGTGGCTGCTGGGCGTGCAGTTCGCCGTGCAGGTGATCGCGGCCCCGGGCAGCGCCGTCCTGGACGTCGTGGCTGGCCACTATCCCGCCGTGCAGCGCCGCGCTCAGGAGCGGCTCGACGCGGCCTGGCGCAGGACAGCGGCGCGGCGGGCCGATGTCGTGGTGGCCGGCATCTCCAGCGCGCCGGCGGACCAGGGTTTCGAGGAGCTCGCTGCCGCGCTGGAGGCGGCCGCCGAGCTTGTGCGCGAACAGGGGCAGCTCGTTTTGCTGTCCTCGGTGCAGGGAGCGCCCGGCCCGGCGCTGCAGCGCGCGGCCGAGATGCAGCAACCCTCGGACGTCATCGACGACCCGCGGCGGCAGCCCAGCGCGGATGCCTCGGCCGCCTTGCGCATCGCTCGCGCCGCCGAGCGGGCGCACGTGTACCTGCGCAGCCGGCTGAGCGGCGATCTGGTCGAGGACCTCTTCATGACGCCGATCGACACGGCACGCGAGGTGCAGAGGCTGGTCGACCGCGCCGGCTCCTGCACCATCCTCAACGATGCCCAGCTGACCCACCCGAGCGTTTACCCATGAGTATGTCCCCACCGAGCCCATTGCAGGATGGAACCGCCTCCGCCGCGGCGCGCCACGACGGCGGCGACGAGCCGGCGGACTACGGCGACGCGGCGGCCGAGTACCGGGCGGCCCTCGAGCACGCCGCGCTGTTCCGGCTTCCACGGGCAACGAAGATCGAGCTCCGCGGGGCCGATCGCGCGCGGTTCCTGCACGGGCTGTGCACCAACGACGTCAAGGGGTTGCCGGCCGGCCGAGCCTGCGAGGCGTTCATCACCACCGTGCAGGCCAAGATCCTCGCGGCGGTGCGCATCGCGGCGACGACGCAATCACTCACGGTCGATACCGTTCCGGGCATGGCCGCGGTTCTGCTCGCGCACCTCGACCGCTATCTCATCACGGAGAAGGTCGAGCTGGGCGATCGCACCGCGGACTTCGCCGACCTTGTCGTTGCCGGTCCCGCCGCGTTCGGCGTCCTCAGCGGGCTCGCCGCCGATTTGCCCGAGCTCGGCGACGCCGCGCTCGCCGACCCGGTCGATGTCGCCGGCGGGCCCTGCCGGGTCCTGCGCTGGGACGCGCTGGGCGTGCCGACCTACGAGCTGCGTGTGTCGGCGCTGGCGGCCGAGGAGGTCTGGAAAACGATGCGAGACGCCGGGCGTGCGGCGGGGCTCCGCCCGGCCGGCCGGACGGCACGCGACACGCTCCGGGTTGAGGCGGGCACGCCCGAATACGGCGTGGACATCGACGCCACGAACTTCCCGCAGGAGATTGGCCGCGATGAGCGCGCGATCAGCTACACCACGGGATGCTACCTCGGTCAGGAGACGGTCGCGCGCATCCACGCGCTGGGTCACGTGAACCGGCTGCTGGTCGGCATCGCGATGCCCGGCCTGCGCGAAGCACCGCCGCGCGGCAGCGCGCTCTCCAGCGACGGCAAGACGATCGGCCGCCTCACCTCCGCCGTCTTCTCGCCGGCCCTGGGTTGCGTCGTCGGGCTGGGCTATGTCGCGCGGGGACGGGAGAAGCCGGGGACGGCGGTGGCCGTGGCTACGCCGGACGGCCCGGTCAGCGCAACGGTTCGGTCTCTCCCTTTGCGGTAGTCGCTCCGTTTGGCTGGATACCCCACCTAGTAGGTCAAATGTGCAAGTTATTTTTTGACGGGCCCTAGGGGAGGACAGGGGTGGTCGTTCTTCAAACTGAGCCACGCCCGCTTTTTCAGAGCACCAGCTCGGCGTCCGAAAGCCCGATCGCTTCGGCGTAGGCGGTGGCGAAATCGTCCGCCGTCAGCTCCTGTTCGACCGCGATCCGGGCCGCGAAGCCGAGGTCGTTCACCAGGCAGGGGTGCTTGTACTGCTCGATGGTCCCGCCGGTCTGCTCGAGCCGTCGGCGGCAGAACTCCTGCCAGCTCCCCGGCCGCACCCAGGTCAGGCGGACCGGGCCGAGCCGGAGCGTCTGCCGCTTGTTCTCGTATTCGGTGTTCAGGCAGCAGAGCGCGGCGTCGACCAGCCGGGCCAGGCGGATCGCTTGCTCGCGCGACGCGAGATTCGATCGCTCGATGAGCAGCCGGTAGTAGGGCAGCGCGTCGTCCCAGCACGGGGCGAGCGTGAAGGCGCCGAGGCTTAGCGAGAGCTTGCCGAGTGCCCAGTCGACGGCCCGGCAGACCTGGGACTCGGTGAGCTTCTCCCCGGTGATGCTCGAGCAGTGCGACCCGCGGTTGAGGAA
>JBGPMX010000193.1:0-8334 GCA_041487215.1 Planctomycetia bacterium
CCAAGCTGGGGCAGGGGGGCATTGGCGCGGTCTTCAAGGCGCACCAGACCAGCATGGACCGCACGGTCGCGCTCAAGCTGCTCTCCCGGGAACTGGCCGCCAACCGAGCGTTCGTCGAGCGGTTTTACCGCGAGGCACGCACGATGGCGAAGCTCGATCACCCCAACATCGTACGCGGCTATGCGGTCGGTGAGGAGAACGGCCAGCACTACGTTGCGATGGAGCTCATCGACGGCTCCAGCATCCAGAACTGGCTCGACAAGCTCGGCAAGCTCTCCGTGCCCGACGCCGTGCACGTCGCCCTGCTGGCGGCCCGAGCACTCCAGCACGCACACGAGCAGGGACTGGTCCATCGCGACATCAAGCCCGACAACATCCTGATCACGAGCCGGGGCGAGGTGAAGGTAGCCGACCTCGGATTGGCCAAGGCCACCGATGACGACCTGGGCCTGACCCAGACCGGCACGGGGTTCGGCACGCCGTATTACATGCCGATGGAGCAGTATCGCGACGCCAAGCACGTCGACGCGCGTGCCGATATCTACGCGCTCGGTGTCACGCTCTACGTCCTGGTTACCGGCGAGGTGCCGTTCAAGGGCGAGACCCACGTGCAGGTCATCGAAGCCAAGCAGATCGGGCGGTTCACGCCCGCGCGGCGGCTGAACCTGGACGTGCCCGAGCGGCTCGACCTGATGCTCGACAAGATGATCGCGAAGGATCCGCGGCATCGCTACCAGACCTGCTCGGAGCTGGCGGATGACCTCGCGTCCTTGGGGGCTGCCAGCGAGTCGCTCGGTTTTGTTGGGCCGTCCGCGACACGCGTGCGATGGTCCGCACCGTCGGCGAAAGGACCCGGCGCCACGCGCCGCCCGCATGACCTGCCGGACCCCGAGCTCTGGGTGGTGCGATACACGAATGCCCAGGGCAAGCGGGTCAAGCAGCCCATGTCCTTGGGCCGTCTTAGGCAACTGCTCGAAAACAGTGATCTCGACGCCGGCTCGACGCAGGCCACGAAGCCGGGCGAGCAGAAACCGCGGCCGCTGGGCAGCTTCGCCGAGTTCGAATCGCTTGTCCGTGCCAAGCGGGTCACGGCCAAATCAGAACGGCGCAGCAACGACCTGGCCAGGGTGTATCGCAAAATCGACCGGGCGGAGCGCCGCCGCCGGCTTTTCCGCTGGCTGGGGGGCGGCTTCCGCCAGCTGTTCGGCTGGCTGGTGATTCTGGCCGTCGTGGCCGGGGTCGTCGTGGGCGGGTTCCTGCTCTACCAGAACCGTCAAGCGCTGCTCAACAAGCTGCCCGCGAAGATATCGACCGGCGGGTCTGCCGCGGGCTCCTGAGCCGGCGATAGACTTCCGAAGTCCGTGGGGCGCGGAGACGCGGAGACGAAGACTTCCGAAGTCGCTGGGGTGCCTGGCCGGCTCGTCTGGTTTGTTGAATACTCTGGAAACCTCGGGAGGTGAAGCAATGCCACGCATGGATCGTCGTGAATTCCTCGGCACATCGGCGCGCGCCGCGGGCGTCGCTGCGGGCGTCGCGACCCTGGCGGTAGCAACCCTGCCTCCCAGCGAGCAGCTTCAGCTGGCCGTGATGGGGGTGAACGGCCGCGGCAAGGCGCTGGCCTCCGAGTTCGCTAGCATCCCGGCCGCGCGCGTGGCCGTGCTCTGCGACGTCGACGAGCGGGTCATCCCCGGCGTTGCCAAGATCGTCGAGGAGAAACAGGGGGGATCGCCGCCGCGCGTCGAGAAGGATGTGCGCCGCGTGCTCGAGGACAAGTCGATCGATGCTCTCGTGATCGCAGCGCCCGACCACTGGCACGCCCTGGCCGCCGTCTGGGCGTGCCAGGCCGGCAAGGATGTCTACGTCGAAAAACCGATATCACACAACCTGGTCGAAGGACGCCGCATGGTCGAGGCGGCGCGGCGTTACAAACGCATCATGCAGGTGGGCACGCAGCGCCGCAGCGCGCCGCACTGGGCCAGCATGGTCGAGTACCTGCGCTCGGGCAAGCTCGGACATGTGGCGATGGCGCGCGCCTGGATCATCCAGAAGCGCGTGAATATTGGGCACACGGGGGACGGGCCGGTGCCGGAGGGCGTGGACTATAACCTGTGGCTGGGCCCCGCACCCGAGCGGCCGTTCAACCCGAACCGCTTCCACTACACGTGGCACTGG
The DNA here is from genome assembly GCA_041487215.1 of Planctomycetia bacterium. Taxonomy (GTDB): domain Bacteria; phylum Planctomycetota; class Planctomycetia; order JALXBF01; family JBGPMX01; genus JBGPMX01. Next base: position 2,173 of record JBGPMX010000193.1, read on the forward strand.
TTCTGGGACTACGGCACCGGCGAGCTCGGAAACAACGGAGTCCATGGTCTGGACATGGCCCGCTGGGGGCTGGGCGTCGATGCGCCCACCGCCGTCACCTCGGGAGGCGGCAAGCTGTTCTACGACGATGACCAGGAGACGCCGGACACGCAGATTGTCACCTACGAGTTTCCCGGCACCAGCCTGGTCTGGGAGCACCGCACCTGGTCCAACTACGGGATCGACGGCCGATCGTTCGGTGTCACGTTCTACGGCGACCAGGGGACGCTGGCCAGCGACGACAAGGGCTGGCAGGTGACGGTGGACGGCAAGATTACAGACAAACAGCCCGGCTCGCAGATGGAGATGGCGCATCTGAACAACTTCATCGACTGCGTGAAGGAGCGACGCCGGCCGAACGCGGACATCGAGATCGGCCACCGCTCGACTTCGCTTTGCCACCTGGGCAACATCGCGCAGCGGCTTGGCCGCAAGCTGGTCTGGGACGGCGCGCGCGAGCGGTTTCCGGATGACGACGAGGCGAACCGGCTGCTGGCGCGGGAGTACCGCGCGCCGTTCGTGTTGCCCGCCCAGGCATGAGCAGTCAGCAGTCGGCAGTCAGTCGGTTTTGTCATCCTGAGCCGGCGAGGAACGAGCAGCGAAGGATCTCAAAACGTTGGCCGCGCAGCCCTGCCTGGTTGAGCCGCAAGACGGGGTGGATTCCGCACCCGCGCGCCTTTATGATGAGATGGTTGATCCTGCCCGCCACGCATACCGCAGGTTATGCCAGCCTCCCCCGGTTTTTCTGGAATCACCTCATGACCAAGCGTCGCTTGCGCGTTGCGCTCGCACTGGCATCCGTCGCCGTCGTGCTGGCCGCCGCCACGGGGTCGACGACCGCTCGGTGGAGCTTTGATTTCGCGCAGTACCGCGGAACGCAAGCGCTGCCGACCGTCGATGAGTTCCGCTTTGTGATCGTCGGCGATCGCAGCGGCGCTCCGCAATGGGGGCTCATGCCGCAGGCGTTCAGCGAGATCAACCAGCTCTGCCCGGATTTTGTGATCTCGGTCGGCGACCTGATCGACGGCTACGGCGACAGCGCCGAGCAGATCGATAAGCTCTGGAACGAGCTGGACGGCGAGGTGTCGATCCTCAAGAGTCCGTTCGTATACATCCCTGGCAATCACGACATCTGGAGCCCGACCAGCCGGGGCGTGTACGAGGCGCGCTATGGGCCGACCTACCGGTCGTTCAACTACCGCGGGCTGCACTTCGTCACGCTGGACACCGAGCAGGCGGACGACCAGGGGCAGCACATCAATTGCATCCAGGGGGCGCAGCTGGAATGGCTCAAGGACGACATCGCTCGCAACCGTGATGCGCGGCGGATCCTGCTTTTCATGCACCGCCCGATCTGGCAGGCGGGCGGCCTGGACGACGTGTACCCGCTGCTCGAGGGGCTGCGCGTCAGCATCTTCGCCGGGCATTACCACCGCTACGGCTACGCGGCGATCCGCGGCATCCCGCACGTGATCCTGGGCGCCGTGGCGGCCAGCATGCCCGAGGACGGGGTGGAGGCGCTCGGGCGCTTCCGCCACTACGTGCTCGCCACCGTGCGTGACAACGACCTGAAGCTCGCGCTGATCCGGCTGGGGGGCGTGATGAGCCCCGACCGTGTGCTCGAAGCGGACGTGGCGGGCATACGCCAGCTGGCGGACGCCTGCGCCCTTTTGCGCGACGGCGACGGCAGTACCGCACCGCTCCGTGTCGTCTTCCGGAATCCGCTCGACGTGCCGGTGCGCTTCCAGATCCAGAGGGTGACGCGGATGTCGGGATCGGGGGGCGTGCAATCGCTGCTCGGCCCTGAGGATCTGTCGCTCGGCGGCCGTGCCACGCTGGACCGGATGCTCGATCCGGCCACGCGGCTCGCGTCCGCGGCGTCGCTCGCCGCCGAATGGCGCGTGATCTACCGCTTCAACAACGCGCGCGGCGAGCCGCAGTCCATCGACTTCCCGATCGAGCCGCGTGCCGTGCGTGCCGGGACGATCACGGCACGGGCGACCCCGCCGAGCATCGATGGCGACCTGAGCGACTGGTCGGGGGCCGAGTGGATGCCGATCGCCGATGCCGCGCAGGCCGACGCGGGGGCCGAGCTCTGGAAGGGGGTGAACGACCTGTCCGGCCAGTTCGCCCTGGCCGAGGACGACCGCAAGCTCTACGTGGCCGTGCGCGTCGTTGATGATCAGGTGGCGTTCAGCGCGTCGCCGACCGACGGGGATGGGGTGGAACTCTTCACGGCGAACCCGGGCTCCCGCGAGATCAGCTTCAGCAGCGATCCCGACTGGCACCGCCTGGTGGTAACTCCGTTCGACACCCGCGGTGACTCGGCGGGCGAGGCGGTGGGGCGCGCGCGTGTGAAGCAGTTCGGCAGCCGGCCGCTCGAATCGGTCGAAGCCGTCTATGCGCGCCAGGCGCACGGCTACGCGCTGGAGCTCGCCGTGCCGCTGGACGAGCTCGGTTGGACCCCTGGCAACACGGACACGGCCGAATTGGATCTGGCGATCAACGACCGCGACCTCGGTGCCGCCTGCGATAAGCAGCTCGCCTGGTCGGGAACCAACCGCGATCGTCAGGGCTCGCGCTACTATGGGCGCATCCGCTTCGCCGCCGCCCGGCAGTGATCGGGGAGAGAGGAACGGGGGGGAGGGGGCACCGAGCCGGATCGCTGCGCGTCTCACGCGAACTGCACGGCAAGGCGGAGCGCCGCTTCTAGCCGGTTCAGGTAGTCGGCGCGGGAAATCTCCACGCCCCCCAGCTGCGCGGTGTGATCGTTCAGGATCTGGAGGTCGAAGAGCGTGAAGCCGCGCGCACGCAACCGCTCCACGAGGAATACCAGCGCGAGCTTCGAGGCGTCGCGGCGGCGGGAAAACATGGACTCGCCGGCGAAGAAGCCCCCGAGCGCGACGCCGTAGATCCCGCCGACCAGCTCGGCGCCCTGCCACGCCTCGACGCTGTGAGCGACACCGAGCCGGTAGAGCTCGGTGTACGCCTCGATCATCGAAGCCGTGATCCACGTCCCCTCCGCACGCCCGTCGGCGCACCCCCGGATCACCCCCTCAAATTCCTGGTCCACGCTGAGGCGCAGCGGGGTACGGCGCTGGGTCCGGGCCAGTCTGCGCGATACGTGCAGCGCATCGAGCTCAAGGATCGCGCGGGGATGGGGGGACCACCAGAGCGGCGGCAGGCCCTCCTCGAACCACGGGAAGATGCCGCTGCGATAGGCCAGAAGCAGGCGGCCGGGCGACAGGTCGCCGCCGATCGCGAGCAGCCCCTCGGATGTCGCCTGGTGCGGCGGCGGGAACGGCTCGGGTTGGGATCGCTGCTGGTGGGCAAACATGCGCCCTCACCACACGTCGGTCTTGGCGACCGCTCGCGCCGCGTCCACCGGGTCCCCCTTCGGCACGCACTCGAGTCCCACCCAGCCGCGGTAGCCCAGGTTGTGCATGTGCTGGAACACGGACGCGTAACAGATCTCGCCCGTGCCCGGCTCGTGGCGGCCCGGGTGGTCCGCCACCTGGTAGTACACAATGTCGTTGAAGTGTTCCGTGATGTGCCCGTGCAGATCCCCCTCGCTGATCTGGCGGTGGTAAAGATCGTGCATGATCTTGACGTGCGGCGAGCCGACGCCGCGGATGATCGCTGCCGCCTCGGGCGTGGTGTACAGGCAGTGCCCCTTGTGGTCCACGCGGCCGTTCATGGCCTCGAGCATGAGCGTGACGCCGGCCTTTTCCGCCACGTCGGCGGCCATCTTGAGGTGCTCGATGACGACGGCGTGCATCTCTTGCTGTGTCATGCCCGGCACGTTGTCTCCCGCCACCACGCAGAGCAGCTCGCTGCCGAGCCGCTTCGCGGTCTCGCATGCCGCCTCGATCTCCGGCACGATCATGTCGCGGTTCTTCGGGTCATTCATGCCCGGCCGGAAGCCCCAGGCGGTGAACTGCACGGGGGCGAGGCGCAGTTCTTTGCACTTGCTCGCGATCGCCTCGATGTCCTTGCCGCGCCACGGCCAGAACTCGAAGCCCGAAAAGCCGAGTCGGGCGACCTGTTCGATCCGCTCCAGGAAGGGAAGGTTGCGGAACCACATCTCGACGTTGACGGCGAAGTTCGTGTGCGGCGTCTTGCCGATCTGGTTGAGGTTGTCGGCGCTTGCGGCACCCAGGGCGCCGGCGGCACCGGCGGCCACGGCGGAGGCGGCGATAAACGAGCGGCGCGAGACGGCAGTCATGCAGTGCTCCTTCGGTTCGAGTCTGCGAGAACCCGGGCGGGCCGCCCACGAGATGCCATTGCACTCTGCGGGATCGAGCTCCGCAAGGGGCGTGCGCACCCCGGCGCAGCAAATTTTTGCTGGCGGGGGCGACCACGCGTGCCGGATACTGAGAGCGTACCACCGCCGAGCGCCCGGGCGGACCGACAAGCTCGGGGTGGGTTCCGTCGGCGGTCTCGTGGATCATCAACCTCCGCGTGTCGAGGGCGTTGCGCATGTCACGACAGTTTTGGGCCTGGTCGGCTGCGGCGGCATTCCTCATCATGGCGTTCGGCGCCCGGCCGTCGCCCGCCGCAAACGTTGCGGCGGAAGATAAGCCGGTGCAGCCCGAAAAGCCCGCCGAACCTCCGAAGCCGACTGCCCTCTCCCCCGCCAAGCTGCTGCCCGGCATCAGCCCGCTGCATCACCCGATCACAACGTCGTCTCCTGAGGCCCAGGCGTTCTACGATCAGGGGCTCGGCTTCCAGCACTCTTTTGTCTACATGGAAGCGGCACGCTCGTTCGAGCGAGCCACGCAGCTGGACCCGAGCTGCGCCATGGCGTTCTGGGGACTGAGCCGGGCGCTCGAGTCGTGGGGCAGGGGGGACGAGGCCCAGGCGGCCTTGCGCTGGGCCAAGCAGCTCTCCGAATCGGCGAGCGACCGCGAGCAGAGGTTGATCGAGGCACGGGTGCTCGAGAAGGAAGCCGGACGGCTGAAGGACGGCGCACGCGAGGAAAAGATGAAGCAGGTGCGGCGGACGCTCGACGAGCTGCTCGCGCTCTACCCGGAGGACGACGAGACCTGGATGCAGCGCGCGGCGGTCGCCGAGGGGGGCAGCACCGGCGCGATCCCGTTCTACAAGGCCTGCCTGCTCGTCAACCCGCGCCACCCGGGCGCACACCACCAGCTGGTGCACGCCTACGAAGGGATCGGCCGCCCCGCACTCGGCTGGCCGCACTCGCAGGGCTACGTCGATAACGCGCCGCTCGTGCCCCACTCGCACCACATGCAAGTCCATCTCGCCATGCGGCTCTCGCGCTGGGACGTCGCCTCGGCGAACATGCTGCGCAGCCTGGCGCTCGAGCGGATGTACCACCAGGAGATGAAGGTGGACCCGCGCCAGGATCAGCAGTTCCTGCACCATATGGATATCGCCACCCGCGCGCTCGTGCACAACGGCAACTACCACATGGCGCGCGAGATCAAGAAGGAGGCGCAGGGGCTGGGCTGGAACCTCTGGAACATCTGGGCGCGGCTGCACCAGGCCGAGCACGACTGGGTCGAGCTGCTGCGGCTCGGCGAGGAGGCGAAGAAGAAGGGGGACGCGAGCGCGGGGGGCTACATCACGGCACTGGCGTGCTTGGGGGCCGGCGACCTCGAGCGCGCCCGCGCGGAGGTCGAGGCGCTCGAGAAGGAGCGGGAAGCGAAGAAGAACAACCGTGAGCTCGAATATCGCACGGCGGAGGTCCGCGGGTTGCTCGATCTGCGCACCGGGAAGGTGGACGAGGGCCTGCGCGTGATCCGCCAGGCCGCCGAGCGGAGCAAGACGGACTACGGTTACCACGCGTACGGCGGGGGCGCATACCTGCTCGAGGCCTGGGGCCAGGCCGCGCTGGCCGGCAACCGCGCGGACGAGGCGGAGGAGGCGTTCCTCGAGGCGCTGGCGCACGACACGCACAGTGCCGTCGCCGCGCTCGGGCTCCGCGCCATCTGCAGCGATCAGAATCGCAAGGAGGAGGCCGAGCGGTACACGGAACTGGCGCACCGCATCTGGAAGGAGGCCGACCCCCAGGTGCTCGAGGCCGAGGTGGCGTACCTGGCGGTGCGGCTCCCCGCGTCGACGGCTCGCGCCGCACAGCCGGCCGGCACAGCCGCGGCA
>JBGPMX010000194.1:0-8309 GCA_041487215.1 Planctomycetia bacterium
CGAGGTCAGCCAGCTCCGCTTCAAGATCGGCAACTCGTTCACGTCGCGCGACGAGGTCGGCACCTGGTTCACCGTGCCTGTGTCGGCGTTCACGGTCAGCAAGCGCGAGGATTCGCGCGTGCGCATCCTGAGCGGTTTCCCCGAGCTGATTTCCAGCCTCCATGACACCCACCTCGATCCGGTCAACCAGGGGCACATGTACTGGCAGCACATCTTCCACGGCGGCTGGACCACCGTGCTCGACATCGGCTACGCGGACGACCCGCACGGCTGGATGTTCGGCGGCATCGTGACCGTACCGGTCAACGACTGCTGGGCGGTCACCGGTGGCGGCTACGGGCGTGAGGAGTCGGCGAGTTACGACGCCTATCTGGGCCTGGCGTATTACCCCGGCGGCCGGGCGCACCGTTGCGGTTCGTGCGGACCGCGCTACATGCCCTACCTGGACGTGGCCGACAACACCAGCCTGAACGTCACGGTGGAGCGGGACAGCGACATCACCTTGGAACGCGTCATCCACATCTCGCAGCCGTGAGCGTGCCGCTCCGGTTAGCGGACGCGATCAGCAAGCGGCGGGCGCCTGCGGGTGCCCGCCGCTTTTTTTGGGGCGCACCGCACACCCGGTGCGCGCGGCACCGCCGCTACGATGTGCTTGTCAAAAAGCCTGCGCACCCGGCCGGAACGCGCCGCGGGGATTCGGTCAAGGAACCGTTCCCGTCGGGCCGAATTGTCCCAATGCCTCTGCTCACCCACACCCGCTGCTTGCCTGCCCGGAGATTAGGGACCCATGCGAGATTGGATCGTCGCGGCTTTGCTCGCGCACGCGGCGTTACTCCTAGGGGTCGCGCCGGTGTGCGCGGGAAGCCGGGTTTCTAGCGAATCTATCAATCGCAACCTGTGCGGCACGCTGCTCGACTTCACACGCAACGGCGGGTGTGACCGCCGCATCTACGCGTCGGCGCTCTGTGAGCCGCGTCATCTGTACGTCTACCTGCCGCCCAACTATGACCCCGCCCGGTCGTACCCGCTGCTGATCTGGCTGCACGGTTACATGCACGACGAACGAGAGTTCGCGCAGGACGTGGTCGCGAAGATCGACCGGGCGGTCGTGTGCGGCGACCTGCCGCCCATCATCGTGGCTGCGCCCGACGGTAGCCTGACCGGCGATTCGCACTGGGTGCCGTTCGGCAGCTGGTACGTGAACTCGCAGCGCGGCCGTTTCGCGGACTACATCAGCGAGGACGTGCTGGGGTTCGTGGCGCGCAATTTCGCCGTAGCGCCCGACCGATCGGCGCACGCCATCGCGGGTTTCTCCATGGGCGGCTTCGGCGCCTACAGCCTCGGCCTCAAACACCCCGAGCTGTTCAAGGTGGTCGCCGGCATCACCCCCTCGGTGAACCTGCGCTACGCCGGCCCCGGCGGACGGTACCACAGTGACTTCGCGCCCGGCGGCTGGTCGCTGCGCGGCGATTACAGCGGCCGCGAGATCGTGGGCCGGTTCTACGGCGGATTGCTCACCGTCCGCGCCTGGGTGGTCGTGCGTCCGGTATGGGGCCGCGGCCCGGCGGCGATCGAGCGGGTATCGGCGGATAACCCCATCGAGATCCTCGAGCGGATCAACGCTCACGACAGTCCGCAGCACTTCTACATCGGCTACGGCCGGTCCGACGAGCTGAACGTCAATGCCCAGGTCGAGTCGTTCCTGGAAGTCGCGGCGCGGCGCGGCGTCCACATCGATACGCGGGTATACCCCGAGGGCAACCACAGCATCGCGTTCATGCTGGCGGCCATGCCGGACATGTTCCGATGGCTCAAGACGCACCTGGGCGACCGCGATGCCACCCTGCCGGCCGACGAGTCCACCCCCTCCTGGATGCGTCCCGAGCGGCTGCTCGAGGGCCTCTCCAAATAGCGCCGTGGGAAGCACCACCCGCGGCGTTGCCCCGCGAACACTACCCGGCTCGAAGTGACCTGGATTTTTTCCTCGATCCCGCTATCCTGCCGCCTCTGGTGCCCGTCCCCAAAACACGTGCACGATCGACCGTTTGCAGAATCGTGCGATTTTTGGCGACGGGCTCTTAGCGGACAGAGGAAAGGAGTCGGCCGATGCGCAGGAGCTTGCTCTGCGGGTGGCTGGCGGGCTGCGGCTTGCTTGCCGTCATGGGTTGTGCGCCGCAACACACGCGGCCGTATCCGCCCAACCGAAACGATCTGGCGCGGCGGCCCCGTGCCGGGAGTGCTCCGGCCGCCGAGGACGCACGCCGCCCCGGCCCCGCCGATGACCCGGTTCGATCCGACGGCGACGACGCTCCTGCGATCGCTCAGGCTTCGGCCGAGCTCCCCTCGCTGCTGCCCGATCCCCCCGCCGAACCCGATCCCGCGCCTATCGCGCCGCCCGCCGCAGAGCGGCGTGCGAGCGGTTTCGATCCCGACCTCCCTCAGCGTCCGCGCACGCCGCGTGGGCCGGGCCCGAAGCTGGCGCGCGCCATGGACCACGCACCGGACTTCTCGTGGATCCAGGGGGAGCTCGAGTACTCGCACCTGGGAGGCGGCATCTGGAAGGTCCGTTACGCGCCGATCTCGAGCGATGATGAGTACGGCGGCAGCGTCATCCTGGCGTCCGAACCGCAGGGGGTCGAGTCCGGCGACATGGTGTATGTCGAAGGCCGCATGACCGAGCAGCAGCGTCCCGGTGCAATGCGCAACCCGATCTACCGGGCGGAACGGATCACGCGCGTGCGCGAGTAGCGATCCACGACCGCGCGCAGCGCGGTGCTGCAAACGCCCGCACGGACGTGGCGATCATCCGCGCGATCGCGCGGCGAAGCGTTGCGGCGTCGGGCGGGCGGTGCGATTCTTCCATCCGCGGCCACTCGATCTTTCCCCGCCGTGGCTCCATTTCCGGCCGGTGCACGCGGCCTGGCCATCCTTGAAAGAGAGCAACCGCCGAGTGCCCCGCTGGCTCGGTCCGTTGCGCGCTGTACGTTGGGGGTCCGATCCGCGGCGAATTCTCTCTTTCAAGCGGGGCACCGAGCGGCGGGGCCACGTCTCGCCGCCTTGCCCTATCGGCGTGCTGCGGCGCCGGGTATTTTGTTGTCATGAAAATGGCACGACACGACCCCGATGAGACGCTCAGCCATCGCCTGGTCGTTCCGGGAGACGCGAATCACCACGGGACCCTTTACGCCGGCGCGCTGCTCCGCATGGCGCTCGAGGCCGGCTATGCCGCGGCGTCGCGCGTCGTCGGCAACCGGGCGAGCCTGGTGCTGCGTCGCGTGCTGAACCTCGAGTGCTACCAACCGGTGCCGGTCGGCCGCGTGCTCGAGATTCGGGCGCGGCCGCTGCTCGCGAAGAAGGCGTACATGGTGATCGGGCTCATCGGTAGCCCGCTGGAACCCCATCAGGCGTGCTGGATGGACGGGCTCATGTCGTTTGCCCAGGTGGATGATACCGGCCGCGTCGCGCCGTTTCCGGGGGACATCGAGATTGAGGAGCCGCCGGACGATTCCTGGCGCGCGCTCGTGCGCCGTATGCAGAAGCTGCGTCAGACGCTCCGCGCCATCGACGGGCGCGAGTGAGAGCGTGTGAACCGATGCCGAGCCAACCACGAGACTTGCCGCTTGGTGCCGAAGCGGCGAGGATCGCGCATCGCCGCGCCGTTCCGAACTCTTTCACAAGCTCTGCGCGGTGCCACGCGCGGAACACGGCTCGGGGTGAGGCTTCAGCCGGACGGGCGGAGGGCGGACAGAGACAGGCTGTGCGGGGCGAAGAACGACTCGAGCACGCGGGGCTGTGCGGCGAAGTTGAGGTGGACGGTGCTCCCCACGCAGTGGTGCCGCACGACGCCGCGCGGATTCGAGACGTCGCCCGCAAACCACGGCGTGAATCCGCAGCGGGGCACGAGCTGCCACGCCTCGCTCGAGTAGCCGCGCACGCGATCGCCCCGGCCGGCGATCCACGTGGCCTGCTCGCATTCCAGCTCGAGCGCCTGCGGGTGGGCGGCGGGCTTGCCCCGGAACTGGGCGTCCGCCGGGAAAATGCCGACCATCGGCGCGGTGCGGCCACGCGGCAGCGTGATCTGCTGGCAGAGGTACGCCGCCGCCCCCCCCTCCGCGTACACGCGTCGCCCCGAGCAGACGTGGCCGCGGATGGCCGCGCGCATGCACTCGTTGTCGCTGAGCTCCTGCATGTACTTCTGCGGGAAGCCGCAGCCGAGATAGACGATGTCCGTCCCGTCCGGCAGCCGCTCGTCGCCGAGCGGCGAGAACTCGCAGATCTCCGCGCCGAGCAGGCCGAGCGCGTCCAGGGTGTCCGGGAAGTAGCAGTGGAAGCAGTTGTCGTAGGCGACGGCGACGCGCACCGAGCGGCCGGCGTTGTGCGGCAGCTGCGCCGGGATATCCCCGCTCACGAGCGGCCGCGAGCGGGCCAGGTCCAGCAGTGCGTCGATGTCGCTCACCTCGAGCAGCCCGGCCACCATCTCCTGAAGCATTGCCCCGGTGACGCGACGCCCCTGGGCGATGCTCTGGGACCAGCCCGGCGCATGATCGCGCATGGCGAGCCCGCCGAACACCGGCACGCCCGCTCCACTCTCGATCGCTTGCTTCTCCCCCTGGTATGCTTCGCGCGACGGATACTCCTCGATCAGCACGCCGTCGACGCCGGCGGGCAGCGCCGCCCGCCGCGCGCCCTCGCGCGCGTCCCAGCGCAAGACGGCGATGACCGGCGCGTCCAGGATCCGCGCGACCTCGCGGGCGTCGTGCGGGCCCTCGGCTGCCGACGCGGCCTCTTCGGTCCGCATCGCCCCCTCGATCACGGACAGATCCGCTGCGCGGGCGCTCCGCACAAAGAGTTCTTGGCAGAGCGGCGGGCTCATGATCCAGGAATCAAGATGCCTGCCGGCAATGCCGGTCAGGCCGGTGACATGATCGACGGGGGTGAATGCGGCGACTGCTCGGAAGTGCTGGACGTGGGCGCCACGCGCCCGCAGCGCCGCCATCAGCGCCAGGGCGGTCGCCGTGGGCTCCTGCTCGGCCACCCCGGCGAGAACCAATCGCGGCAAGTCGACCATAACACACCCGTCCCGAATGTGCTCATCTCTGGTGTATCCCGACGCCTGCCAGGCCGCCTCTAACCTCATAATAGGGCGGGTCGAAGGTCAGTCAAGAACCGCAGGCAGGCGGATCCCCCGCGCCGCTGGCGTTGTCTTAGGGCGATCCCGACCCAAACATCTTGAAGGCTGCGTGTTCGACCGGTCTCTGAAAGAGCCCGGTGCCGGGGTCCGCGGGGACCGTCGCCGAACTGCCGATCCGGCGGCGGAAAACGCTTGACTGATTCGACACGCCGGATTAGTGTCGATGGTCAGCTACGACCCGTTCGTCCATTCTAACGCTACGGGCTACAAGACTTTGGCTCGGCTGTCCCCGTCTAGATTCTCCATGCGAAAAAACAGCCTGTTCCGCCGGTACGCAGCGGCGACCTTGGCGTTGTCTCTTGCGCTAGCCGGCAAGGCCTTGGCTCAGGAACGCCCGGCTGCTGCGACGCCCGCCGCGCGTGGCGATGCCGCTCCGGACAGCCCGCCGGCCCAGCGCAACACGGACGCCAAGGCGGCCGACGACCGCGGCGAGCCCAAACAGGGCACCGCCGCGTCCGAGGAGCCTTCGGACGCCTCGCGCCGCATCGAAGACCTCAATCTCGACCCCAGGGCACTCAAGGAAGCGCTCAAGGGAAGGCCGCGCGAAATCCCCGACGTGCTCAAGATCCGGAACAAGCGTGATTACTCGCTGCCGTCCCCCAGAGACCTGTCCAAGATCAACGATTTCCTCAAGGGCAAACCCGAGTACAAAGAGACGGACGCGCCGTCCGTCGAGACCGTCGTCCGCAACCTCGTCTTCAGCCTGTCCGATGTGGATGCGCTCGCTACGACGGGCAAGCAGAGCCGGGACAGGATCGAGCAGACGCTGGAGCTGGCGGCCAATAACCCCCAGAACATCGACGTGAAGTTCTTTACCGTCTACAAGAGCTTCCTGAGCAAGTACCTCCAACAGCTGCTCGACGACAACCTCCGGGTGCGCATCAACGCGATGATCCTGCTCGGCAAGCTCAAGGACGAGGAGCTCGTCGACAGGTACGTAGATCTGCTCAACGATCCCCAGCAGCACGAGGCGGTGAAGTACCTGGCGGCCAAGGCGATCATGATGGTCGCGCAGCGTCCGGGGATCAGCAGGGTGGAACGCGAGGGGCGGTCGGTCGCGGCCCTGCTCGATCTGATCCAGAACGGCCCGGTGCATCCGATGACGCGGCGGATCGTCGTACAAGCGTTCGGCGCCATCGGCCGTCCCAGCCGCGTGCTGCACCGGGACGTCGAGGTCGTGATCGCGCTGCTCAAGGTGTTGCGCGACCCCAACGTGCGGCGCGGCGACCGCGACGAGGCGGCGGCGTCGCTCGGCGAGCTCGTGATCCCGCCCGAGCTCGACTACAACTTCCAGTACGTCGGGTACGAGGTCGCAGAGTACGCCCTGGACACCGCGAAGGCCGCGCTCGAGCCCCCCGCGGCATGGGGGAGCGACGACCTGCACGCCCTGGTCTTTATGGTCGACGCCTATGACGTGGTCTTCGGTAATGGAGAGAAGTCGCTCCATGGCCGCGCGGCGCAGCATCCCCGCGCTTCCGCCAAGGGGGACCCCGTCTACTTGAAAGCACTGGGGCAACGCGTGAAGGCCCTGCCTCTGACCGCCGCCCCCGTCTTCAAACCGCCACAACCCGGCAAGATCGAAGATGTGATGAAGCGAGTCGAGGCCATTCACGAGGGGCTGGTCGGCGGCGAGTTCAAGTCGAAAGTGACGGAGCTCGAGAACTATCTGGGCAGCCACAAGCCCCGCTCTCCGCTGGTCACCCCCGACTCGCCCTCGCTAGGCGATGCACCCGAGCTCGCCAAACGCAAGCAGCCCGTTCCAGACGGGAAGGGGGGCGAGGCGGCGGAGCAGCCGGCCGCGCAAGGGGATGGCGAGCATACCGGCGGGCCCTAGCGTTACCGCCTGTCCCCCCGCTCGCTCGTTTTCCCGAGCTTCATTTCACCCGAAGCCTTCCAGCCGCCCGGCGCCGCCGCCGCGATTCTTGACTCGCTCCGGGCCGGAGCAGATGATGCCGGCAGGAGGTGAACCATGCCCCGTTTTGCCGTCATCCTGCCGGCCGCGGGTCGGTCGAGCCGGTTTCACGACAAGCGGAAGAAGCCCTTCGTCGATCTCGACGGACGCGCCGTCTGGGTGCGCACCGCGGAACTGTTCATCAACCGCGACGACGTCTGCCAGACGCTGATCGTCGTCGCGGCGGAGGACCGCGAGGAGTTCGCGCGCCGCTTCGGCGCCAACCTCGCCTTCATGGACGTCGACGTCGTGGAAGGGGGGGCGGAGCGCAGCGAGTCGGTGGCTCGCGCACTCGAGCGCGTGCGGGACGAGGCCGAGTTCATCGCGGTGCACGACGCCGTCCGGCCCTGCCTGCTCAAGGAGGACATCGACAAGATCTTCGAAGCGGCGGCTCGCCACGCCGCGGCCGTTCTGGCCACGCCCGTGCCCGACACGCTGAAACGGGCCGCACCGGACCAGACCATCGCCGAAACCGTGTCTCGCGAGCAGCTCTGGGCGGTGCAGACCCCTCAGGTGTTCCGCCGCGACCTGCTGCTCAAGGCGTACGCCAATCGCAGCCGGGCAGGGAAATCGATCACCGATGACGCGCAGCTGGTCGAGGCGACCGGCACGCCGGTGCGGCTGGTCGAAGGCCCGCGCACCAATATCAAGATCACCACCAAACAGGACTTGATCCTGGCCAAGGCGATTCTCGAGGCCCTGCCGAAGCCGAAGGTGCAGGGACCGATCCACCCGTTCGCCGAGGACCAGATGTGGGGCGGGCGGCCGAAGTAAAGACGCGGGGCGTGCGGTCGGTGATCGGCGGGGTCAGGAGACGCGCGCCAAACGGCGTTGAATTGTTGAACGGTTGAATCGTTGAATCGGGCTTTGCCGAGGTTGTCATCCTGAGCGGAGCGAGGAACGAGCGAAGTGAAGGATCTGCTCGGGAGCTCGAAGGTCCGTTGTTCGGCGCGGGTCTCCGACCCCGCCGTGCCATGTTGAATCGTTGAATCGGGCTTTGCCGAGGTTGTCATCCTGAGCGGAGCGAGGAACGAGCGCAGTGAAGGATCTGCTCGGGAACTCGAAGGTCCGTTGTTCGGCGCGGGTCTCCGACCCCGCCGTGCCATGTTGAATCGTTGAATCGGGCTTTGCCGAGGTTGTCATCCTGAGCGGAGCGAGGAACGAGCG
>JBGPMX010000195.1:0-8305 GCA_041487215.1 Planctomycetia bacterium
CCCAGCGCGCTGGGCTTGATGAGGCAGATGCGCTCTGCGTCGATGTCACACAGGGCCCCGCGCGGAGCGGGGCGCGGCAGGCACGGAATCATGCGGCTTCACCAGAAAGATTTCCGCAACTCGGGCGCTGCGTGGAAGACTTCGGAAGTCTTCACTGCCGCTCGATCGACTCTTACGCGGCACGCGCCAAGATTTCCTCGACGGCACGCAGGTCTTCCTCTGTGTCGACGCCGACGGTGGCGAACGGCGCGTCAGCCACGTGGATCGGTATGCCGGACTCGAGGAAGCGGAGCTGCTCGAGCCGCTCGCAGAGCTCGAGCCACGACGGAGGCAGCCTATGGAACAGCTCCAGCGCGCTGGCGCGGTAGGCGTACAGCCCCAGGTGCTTGAAGTAGCGAACCGGCTTCTTGCCGTCCCGGTCGTACGGGATCGGCCAGCGCGAAAAGTAGAGCGCCTGCCGCGCGGTGCCGCAGACAACCTTGACGTTGTTCGGGTTCTTCGCCTCCTCAGCGTCGATCGGCGTCTGGAGCGTCGAGACCAGCGTGGCGGGCCGGACGTCGAACGGCTCGAGCAGCGCGTCGATGTGCGCGGGGTCGAGCATCGGCTCGTCCCCCTGGATGTTCACGAGGATCTCGGCGTGGTAGCGGCCGGCGACCTCGAAGATGCGGTCCGTGCCGGACGCGTGCGTCGTCGCCGTCATCTCGACGGGGATCGCGGCTTCCCGGCAGACCTCGCGGACTTCGTCCGAGTCGGTTGCCACGACCAGGTGGTCCAGGCCGCGGCAGCGCCGCGCCCGCTCGTAGACATGCTGGACCATCGGCTTGCCGCAGATTGGCCGCAGCACCTTGCGCGGCAGCCGCGTCGAATTCAGGCGGGCGGGAATCACCCCCAGCGTGCGGAGAGACTTGGGCATGGCGTCCTTTCCATCCTCGGCTTCGAATCCATTCGAACCAGCCAACTTGGGGCGGGAACGATAACCGAGGCCGCGGGCGCGGTCAAGCCAGCCCGGGCGACGTGAGAGCGTGGGAAGCGCCCCTCACCCGGGTTCAGCGCTCCTCGCCCGGTTCAGGGCCCCTCACCGCCCGGGTTCGGCGCCCCTCACCCCCAACCCCTCTCCCCACGCTTACTCCTATTGATCCATGAGAGGAGCTCGCGTGGAGCGAGAGGAGTAAGGTGCGCGCAAAAGAGCCTCCCATGAGGAGACGAGTCACCCGGGGAGCAAACGTCGGGCGAAGAGGGGCCGTGCGCGCGCGGAAAGAGATTTCCCGTGGGGACCATCGCTCCCCTCGCCCCGCTTGCGGGGACGGGGGTTGGGGGTGAGGGGTCGTGGCGGGCGAGGGACCTTCGATCGATGGCACGGCGGGGTCGGCAGACGCGCTCGGTGCGAAGTGGCCATCAAAACAAGGTCGGCTCGCGGTCGATCGGGCGCGAACCGCCGGCGGCGGATGTTCGGGCGCGTGGCGGCTGCTCGCCGGGCGCGCCGGGGCCACCGGCACCGGGGGGCGTCGCGGGTGCACTCACCAGCGGCTCGGCCGCCCCCTCAAGCGGCTCCCCCTCGCATGCCTGCTCGAGCCGAGCCGTCGCCTGGCGCGCGTACTCCTCGGAGAGCTCGAAGCCCAGCCAGCGGCGGCGCAGTTTCTTGGCCACCACCAGCGAGGTGCCACTGCCGGCGAACGGGTCGAGCACCACATCCCCCGGGTCGGACGAGCAGCGGATGATGCGGCCCAGCAGCTGCTCGGGCATCTGGCAGCCGTGGAATCCTGCACGCTCTTTGAACGTGCCCGCCACGCGCGGGAAGTACCAGGTGTCCTCGACCGGGGAGAAACCGTGCTGCACGTCCTGGGGACGCAGGATCCAGGTATCATCCGGCAGCCGCCCGGCCGGATTGGCCCGGCTGTCCGCGTAGACCAGCTGCCGTGCCGAGGGGACGCGGATCGCCTGGTCGTTGAACTTGAAGGATCGCGGATCCTTCACGAAATGGAACAGGTGGGCGTGCGAGCGGCTGAACTTGCGCGTGCAGTTCACGCCGAACGTGTAGTACCAGACCACCCAGCTGCGGCAGGTCAGGCCGAGGTCGTTCTGCGCAATCAGCTTGATCTCCGCCGCGTACTCGTCTCCGATCGCCACCCAGAACGTCCCGGTCGGCTTGAGCACCCGGCAGACGGCGCCCATCCAGCGACGCGTCCAATCCAGGTAGCTCGGGTAGTCGCGGCGGTCGTCGTAGACGTCGTAGTCGTAGCCAATATTGAAGGGCGGATCGGCGAAGGCGAGATCGATAACGGCGGCGGGGAGCTGCTCGAGCCCGGCAATGCAGTCTCCCTGGCGGATCGTGCCTGAGACCAATTCCACCGGCAACCTCCTGTTGTCTGGTTCGACTTGCGAGTATCTTCTTCGGCAGCGGCCCAAGCGTCAAGCCGCGTGCAACCTTGCCCCGGATATCCGGCACCATGCCATGAGCACCGATCCCCAAGGCGACGTGATCTGCGTCGAGCATCGCGGCGACGTGACGATCCTCGAACCGACGCAAACGATCGAGACCCTGCGCTGGGACCTGATCGAGCAGGCGGCTCAGATGGTTTTGGCCCCGATCCGCGCGCAGCCGGGGCCCGTGCTGGTCGATCTGAGCGCGGTCAACTACTTCGGCTCGGTGTTTCTCTCGCTGCTGCTGCGCTGTTGGAAAGTGGTCTCGGCACGCGGCGCGACGATGGTCCTCTGCTGCGTATCACCGCAGGCCCGCGAGCTGCTGCGCGTGACAGCGCTCGACACGCTCTGGGCGATCTACGACACCCGGCAGCAGGCGATGGAAGTGCTGGAATCGGATTGAGCCATGGCGATCCAGGACGCGGCCGCGGTGTGGGCCCGAACCGATCGCCCACTCTGGCTGATCACGGCGCAGGCCGGTGCACGCCGGGGCGGCATGATGGCCACGTTCGTCAGCCCCGCCTCGATCGTTCCCGCACTGCCGCGCGTGCTCATCGGCATCGCCGTGCACCACCACACGCGGGAGCTTATCGAAGCCAGCGGCGTCTTCGGGCTGCACACGATCGCCGAGGAGCACCTGGAATGGGTGTGGCGGTTTGGGTTGCGCAGCGGGCGGGCGGGCGACAAGCTGGCGGGGCTGGCGACACGCACCGCGGCCACGGGAACCCCGCTCCTTCGCGACGCGGTCGCCTGGCTGGACTGCCGGGTCGAGGCGCGCCTGGACACGGGCGACCGAACCGTGTACCTGGCCGAAGTGCTCGATGCCCAGGCCGCGCTCGAGCGCGAGGCGCTCTCGCTCCGGCGATTCCGCGAGATCGCCCCGGCGGACAAGCTCCGAGAACTCGCCGAGCAAACCGCACGCGACAGCGTGAGCGACGCCGAGGCGATCGGCCGCTGGCGCGCCGAGCGGCACAGCCGTAGCTGAACTCGCTGGTGAAGGCTGCCGGCGCCGCGGCTAGGCGTTACAATGTTCGTGATAACTGGGACGAGCGGCCTCGATAAGGAGAAACGCATGGCAACGGCGACGGCGGCCCCGAAGCGGATGTACATCAATGGCGAGTGGTGCGACGCCGACAGCGGGCGAACGCTGGGCGTCATCAATCCGGCCACCGAGGAAGTGCTCAGCGAGGTGGCCTACGGCGGAGCGGGCGAGTCGCGGCGCGCCATCGAGGCGGCGGCACGCGCCATGCCCGCCTGGATGAAGCTCACGGCCTGGGACCGCGGCAAGATCCTCAAGAAGACTGCCGAGCTGATGCGCGAACGCGCCGACGCGATTGCCCGCACCCTGACCCTTGAGCAGGGCAAGCCGCTCGCCGAGTCCAAGGCCGAGATCTTGCACTCGGCGGATACGTTCGAGTGGTTCGGCGAAGAAGGCAAGCGCGCCTACGGCCAGCTCATCCCGAACTCGCAGCCGGGCAAACGGCACGTCACCCTCAAACACCCGGTCGGCGTGGTGGCGACGATCAGCCCGTGGAACTTCCCTATCACGCTCCAGTCACGCAAGATCGCGCCGGCGCTCGCCGCCGGTTGCACCTGCGTGAGCCGCCCCGCCAGTCAGACCCCGCTCAGCCTGGTCCAGGTGTTCGAGTGCATGATCGAGGCGGGGCTGCCGGCCGGCGTGGCCAACCTGGTCATCGGCTCCGCCCAGGAGATGGCCGACGAGTTCCTCGAGAACCGGGCCGTGCGCAAGATCAGCTTCACGGGCTCGACCGAGGTGGGCAAGCAGCTCATGCGCGGCGCTGCCGATCAGCTCAAACGGATCAGCCTCGAGCTCGGCGGCCACGCCCCGTTCATCGTCTTCCCCGACGCGGATCCCGAGGCCGTGGCCAAGGCGGCCGTGCTCGGCAAGTTCCGCAACAACGGCCAGGTCTGCATCGCGCCGAGCCGCTTCTACGTGCATACGGACGTCGAGAAAAAATTCACCGAAGCGGCCGTCGCGTTCGCACGCCAGCTCAAACTAGGCAGCGGCATTGAGCCGGGGATCGAGGTCGGGCCGATGTTCGAGAAGCGAGCGATGGAGAACACCATCGACCTGGTCGAGGACGCGAAACGCCACGGCGCCAGGGTCCTCACCGGCGGCAAGCGGAGTGACCGTTTCGATCGGGGTTACTTCTTCGAGCCCACGGTGCTCACCCAACTCGCGCCGGACGCGAAGATCCTCATCGAGGAACCGTTCGCGCCCGTCATGCCGCTGCTCAACTTCAACAAACTGGATGAGGTGATCCGCGTGGCCAACAACACGCGCTACGGTCTGGCCGCCTACGTGTTCACGAACGACCTGACCGTCGCGTGGCGCATGGCCGAGGGGCTGGAAGCGGGGGTCATCGGCATCAACGACCCCGTGCCCGCCACGCCGCAGTGCCCGTTCGGCGGCATGAAGGAAAGCGGCATGGGACGCGAGCTGGCACACGAGGGGCTCGAGGCGTACCTCGAGACCAAGTACGCCTCGTTCAAGCTCCGCGACGCGTGAGCTGCACACCCAGGGTGGCGCTATGCGGCTGTTCGCCGCTCCGCTTACCCTCGGCTGTGGAGTGCAACCGCTTCGCGGTAGCGCAAGCCGGGATCGAGTGCGTCTCTTTTCCTCTTCACGATTCCCTATGGCGCGATCGCCTCGCCCCCGCGCTCATGGATCATGCGGGGGAGAGGGGGCCGGATTCACCCCGACCCTCTCCCACGGATCCATGAGTGGGAGAGGGGGCCACCGCAGCGATACCCATCAGCGAGGATCCGAGCAATGCACTACGGGTTGGACCGGCGGGAACTGCTGAGACGAACCGGCGGGGTGCTCGTCGGCGGCGTGTTGCTGCGCCACGCGCGCGGCGACGACAAGCGTTTGCCCGGCTGCGTCGTCGGTCAGTCGGAAGCGGCGCAGGCCGGCGCCGACGTGCTTGCGGCGGGCGGCAATGCCGTGGACGCGGTGGTGGCCGCGGCGCTGGTCGCCGGCGTGGTCGCCGTCCAGCAGTGCGGCATCGGCGGGTACGGCGGTCACATGACGATCGGCCTGGCGGACGGCACCGTGCGGTCCATCGATTTCAATTCGGCCGCTCCCCGCGCCGCCAGCGAAACCATGTTCGCCCCGGACGACCAGGGGCGCGTTCCGGGCAATATCCAGCGCTACGGCTGGCTCGCCAGCGGCGTGCCCGGTACGCTGGCCGGCCTACAGCGGGCGATCGATGCCTACGGATCGCGCGGCTTCGATGAGCTGGTGCGGCCGGCGATCCGGTACGCACGCGACGGCTTCCCGGTGAGCGCCGCCCTGGCCGCGTCGATTCGCGGCGCGGTGCCGCAGCTCGCGCGCGACCCCGGTTCCGCTGCGCTCTTGCTCCGCGACGGCAGACCGCTCGCGGCGGGCGAGCGCTACCACAACCCGGACCTGGCGACGCTGCTAGAAACGCTGGCGGAACGCGGCTCGGTGCAATCGTTCTACCGCGGTGACATCGCCCGGCGCATTGCCGCGGCGTTCGCCGCGCACGGCGGGATCGTCAGCGAGCAGGATCTGGCGGCGTACGAAGCGTGCGAGGTCGAGCCGCTCGCCATGGCCTGGCGCGGCTATTCGGTCCACACCGCCCCGCTCACCGCCGGCGGCGTCACCGCGCTCGAGGCCCTGGGCATCCTCAGGGCACTCGGCTGGGACAACCGGCCGCTCGACGAGCCGCGTACGGCGCACGCCATGGTCGAGGCGCTGCGCGTCGCGTGGCACGACCGCCTCGCCCTGCTGGGCGACCCCGAAAAAGCGGACGTGCCGTTCGATCGGCTGCTGTCGGCCTCCTACGCGGAGGAACAGGCAGCGCGCGTCGACGAGGCGGTGCGTCAGGAGCAGCCGCTGCCGGGCGGTGCCGCGGGGGACACGGCGGGGGGCACGGTGCACCTCAGCGCCGGCGACGCGCAGGGAAACCTGGTGGCGCTCACGCTGACCCATGGCGAGCACTTCGGCGCGCGCGTTGCCGTGGACGGGCTCGGCCTCATTCTCGGGCACGGCATGTCACGTTTCGATGCGCGCCCTGACGGACCGAACTCGCCGGGACCCGCCAAGCGCCCGCTGCACAACATGTGCCCGACGATCGTGTTGCGGGACGGCCGGCCCGTGCTGGCGTGCGGCGGGGCGGGGGGCCGCCGCATCCCGAACGCCGTCTTCCGGGTCCTGGCCCAGTACGTGGGACGCGACGCCACCGCCGACGCCGCGGTGGCTGCCGGCCGCATCCACACCGAGGGTACCACCGAGCTGACGCTGGACGAGCACTGCCGCGCGGGCGATGCCGAGTACCTGCGGCGGATCGGCTACACAGTCACGAATGGATCGGTCGCCGCGGTGCATGCGGTATCGTTCGATCCCGCATCACGTACCTGCCGCCCCAGCTCCCGCTCAGCCGGATAGTGTGCTGAACGGGCCAGACGCTTCCCAGTGCTCCGGAGTGTAGGCGGGCCTCTCCGAGGCCTGCTTCAGCGTTTCGGAGAAACGCTGCCACCGGAGTGTAGGCGGGCCTCACCGAGGCCCGCTTCAGCGTTTCGGAGAAACGCTGCCACACTGGCTCGAGGCCCACTCGCACGCCCTTCGCAAAGCCTCGAGCGGCGTGCCACCCAGATCAGGACACATGGCGACGGGCTCCGGATGAAAGCGAGCCTGGCGCTCCTCCCCCCGGTACGGTACAATTCGTGATCCCCGGTGCGCCGGCGCGCACCGGCCTTGCGGCTCACACAGGGTGGCGACATGCGCAAACACCGTCTCATGACCCCGGGACCGAGCCCGGTGCCGGAGGAAACGCTGCTCGAGCTGGCTCGCCCCGTGTCGCACCACCGCACCCCGGAGTTCCGGGCGATTCTGGCGCAGGTCCTGGCCGACCTCAAGTACGTGTTCGACACAAAACACGATGTGTTCGTGCTGACGGCATCCGGGTCGGGCGCCATGGAAGCGGCGGTGGTGAACACGCTGGCGCGCGGCGAGAAGGCGTTGGTGCTCGCGGCCGGCCGGTTCGGCGAGCGCTGGGCAGAGATCTGCCGCGCGTTCGGCGTCGCAGCGGTCGAAGTCCGGGCGAGCGCCGGGGATTCCGTGACACCGGCCCAGCTCGAGGCCGCGCTCGGTGCGCACCCCGACGCGGCGGCGGTGTTCGCCACACTGTGCGAGACCTCGACCGGCGCCGGGCACGACATCGCGGCCCTCGGCCGCATCGTGGTGCAGGCCGGGGCGTTGTTCGGCGTCGACGCGATCAGCGGCGGCGGTGCGATGGAGTGCCACACGGACGCCTGGGGGATCGACCTGCTCGCCGTCGGATCCCAGAAAGCATTGATGATCCCGCCGGGCCTGGCGTTCCTGACCGTGAGCCCCAAGGCCTGGGCGCGCGCCGACAAGATCGAGCCGCAGGCGTTCTACTTCGATCTCAAGCGGATGCGCCAGAAAATCGCCGTGCCCGACACGCCGTTCACGCCCGCGCACACCCTGATCCAGGCGCTGGGCGTGAGCCTGCGGCGCATCCGCGAGGAGGGAATCGAAGAGGTCTGGGCGCGGCACCGCCGCATGGCGGCCGCCTGCCGCGCCGGCATCCGCGCACTCGGGCTGGAACTGTTCGCCCGGTCGCCTGCCGACGTTGTCACCGCCGTGCGCGTGCCGCCGGGCATGGACGCCGCCAGGCTGCTCGCCCGGTTGACGGAGCGGTTCGGCGTGCGGCTCACCGGGGGTCAGGACGAGCTCAAGGGCAAGATTTTTCGGATCGCACATATGGGCTACATCGACGAGCTGGATATCATCGGCACGCTCGCGGCCCTCGAGCTCGTGCTTCCGGAGCTCGGTCACCCAGTCGCCGCGGGCAAGGCCGTGGAAGCGGCACAG
>JBGPMX010000196.1:0-8304 GCA_041487215.1 Planctomycetia bacterium
CGGCCGAACACGGCAAAGTCCGTATAGACCGTCTCGGCGTAGGTTCGAACTTGCAAGAGGTCGGTGACCGCCATTTCGCCGGCACTCAGCGCCGCGACGAGCAGCGCCGCGGCGGCGATCCCGGCCAGCGATCGTCGCAGCGTCACATGCCAGAGCGTCGCCCGCGGGCCGGCCGCGAGCAAGCATTCCTCCTCGAGCTCCCCCTCGACGCTGCGGACCGCGGCCCCCACGAGCGCGACCACCCAGGGGAGCGCGGCCATCGCGTGCACCCAAGTGGCGCCGGCCAAACCGGCCAGCTCGATGGGCAGCCCCAGCGAACCGGTCCAACCACGCCGCCCCAGCGCGGCCAGCCATGCGGTCGCCTGGATATCGATGGGCAGCAGCATCGGAAGCAGCACGGCCAGCGCCAGCAGCCGGCGCGCAGGCAGGTCGGTGCGGAACAGGATCATCGCCAGGCCGGTTCCGGCGGGTACGGCGATGCCCACGACGCCGAGGGCGAGGGCGACGGTGTTGAGCCCGAGCGCGGCCCGCTGCGCGACCAGGCTCGGGCCCGGCTCGCTCGCCCCCCGGCTCCGCCATGCTTCGCCCAGCACCGCGGTGATCGGCCAGCCGACCAGGACCCCGAGCACCAGCGCTCGCAGCGCGGTCGCAGACGGCGCAGCGAGCCACGCGGCCGCGCGGCGCTCGCCCGCGCCGCCAACCCGCTCGATCCCTGGATGGCTCAATGGTGTCACACTGTTCTCGCTGAAGTTCACGATGGATCGGACCCCCTAACGGGGCCCGCCCCTCCGTGGCGGTTCATCCGCCACGGAGTGGCGGGCCACATGGTGTGCTGTCCCTCGTTGGCGGGTCGGAGTCGAGTTCCCGCTTCAGCGTGTCCATTCAACAATTCAACCAACAATTCAACCACTCAACAATTCAACAATTCGCTGGTCGTGTGGTAACCTGTGCGGACCTGGTCGGAGCCGAATCTCTTTCCGGAGGAACGATCCATGGCCTCGCCCGTTGCCGCCCGGCCGCGCACCATCGCCGAGCGATTCGAGGAAGCGTTTCCGCGTTCTCGCGAGCTCTACGCGCGTGCGAGCGATCTTTTTCCCAACGGGGTCACGCACGACGCGCGGTACCTCGAGCCGTTTCCGGTGTACGTCGATCGCGCCAAGGGCTCGCACAAGTGGGACGCGGACGGCCACGAGCTGATCGACTGGTGGAGCGGGCATGGCTCGATCCTGCTGGGACACTCGCACCCGCGGGTCGTGGAAGCGGTCACGGAGCAGATGCGGCGGATGACGCACCCGAGCGCCTGCCACGAGCTCGAGGTCGAGTGGGGCGAAATCGTACGGCGGCTCAAGCCATCCGTCGAGAAGCTCCGCTTCGTGAACTCGGGGACCGAAGCGACCATGATGGCGCTCCGGCTCGCCCGGACCTTCACCGGCCGGCCCAAGGTGCTCAAGTTCCGCGGCCACTTCCACGGCTGGCATGATTTCCTGATCCAGGCGGCCGACCCGCCATACGACCGTGCCCTGCCTGGGCTCGGCGGCGGCGCGCTGGAGGAGCTGGTCATTGTGCCGCCGAATGACCCCGAGGCCCTGGAACGTACGCTGGAGCGGGACAAGGAGATTGCCTGCGCCATTATCGAACCGACCGGCGGTCACTTCGGCCAAGTGCCGATCCGCGGCGAGTTTCTCAAAAGCCTGCGGGACACCACGGCCCGGCACGGGGTCCTGCTGATCTTCGACGAGGTGATCACGGGGTTCCGGGTAGCGCCCGGCGGCGCCCAGGGGCACTACGCGATCCGTCCGGACCTGACGACCATGGCGAAGGTCCTGGCCGGCGGCCTCCCCGGCGGCTGCGTCGGCGGCCGTGGCGACATCCTCGAGTTGCTCGCCTTCGGTCCAGCCGGAAACCGGAAGATGCCGCACCCCGGCACCTTCAATGCGAACCCGCTCTCGGCGTCGGCCGGCATTGCCACCCTGGAGATCGTCGCCGGCGGCGATCCCTGCCGGCGCGCGAACGACGCTGCCGCACGGCTGCGACGCCGGCTCAACGAACTCTTCGCCAGCGAAGGACTGCGCTGGGCCGCGTACGGAGACTTCTCCGACTTCAGAATTCTCACCAACTACACCGGCCCTCGTCCAGCGTCCGGCGACGACCGCTTCCTGCCCTACGGCGGGGATTTCGAACGCCTCGACGCCAAGCCCGACCCCAAGCTCAACCAGATGTTCCGCCTGGCGATGTTCCTCTACGGCATCGATCTGCCGGGCCTGCGCGGCATGGCGAACGCCGCACATACGGACGAAGATCTTGACCAGACCATCGAGGCGGTGCGCGGGGCGATCGGCATGCTGCGCGAAGAGAGGCTCTGCTAGGAAGTTCATGGCAAGCGACTATGTACGAACGATTCACCGACCGCGCCCGCAAGGTCATGCAGCTGGCCAACCAGGAGGCCCAGCGCTTCAACCACGAATACATCGGCACCGAGCACATCCTGCTCGGGCTGGTCCAGGAGGGGAGCGGGGTCGCGGCCAACGTGCTCACGAACCTGGACGTCGACCTGCGCAAGATCCGGCGCGAGATCGAGAAGGTCGTGCAGCATGGGCCGGACACGGTAATGACCGACCGGCTGCCGCAGACGCCGCGCGCCAAGAGGGTGATCGAGTACGCGATCCTAGAGGCCAGGCAGCTGGACCATAACTACATCGGCACGGAGCATCTCCTGCTTGGCTTGTTACGCGAGGGGGACGGGGTCGCGGGCCAGGTGCTCATGAACCTGGGCCTGAAACTGGACACGGTGCGCGAGCTGGTTCTTAACTTGCTCGGCGGCGCCGGCGATCCCCGAGAAGTACGCTCGCGGGCGGTCCCGGTCCGAACGAGCGGCCAGGTGAATCCGCTCGTGCTGCGGCTGTTGACCGAGATCTACCGCATCCCCATCCTCGATTCGCATTCCCACATCGATCCGCACGCGCCCGCGGCGCGGTCCTTCGACGACATCCTTGGCTATCATTATTACACTGAGCTAGCTCACTCGGCGGGCCTGGACGCCCAGCGGGTCGGTAGTGACGTGCCGCCGGCCGATCGTGTAGCTGCCGTCGGGCAGTTCCTGCCGGCGCTCGAGAACACCGTCCAGTATGCCTGGCTGTTCGAGATCGCGCGCACGTTCTTTGGCTTCGAGGGGGAGGAGCTCCGCGCGGGCGACATGCCGCTGCTGGCGGAGCGGGCCGCGCAGGTAACTGCGCGGCCCGAATGGGCGGCCCAGGTACTGCAGGTTTCCGGGATCGAGAAGATTGTCCTCACCAACGATTTCGACGACCCGCTGGAAGGGTTCGACACGGGCCGCTATGTGCCGTGCCTGCGCACGGACGACCTGGTCTTTCGGCTCGACGACCGGGCCACGGTCGAGCGGCTGAACCGGGCAACGGGCGCGAGCGTCGGCGACTGCGCATCGCTCGCCGCGGCGCTGCGGCGGCTCTTCGAGCATTTCAAGCAGCACGGGGCGCGCGCCTGCGCGATCTCGCTGCCGCCTGATTTCGAGCCGCTGCCGGTGACGCGGGGGGAAGTCGAGCCGCCGCTCGGCGGAATCCTGGCGGGCCGTAGCGTCACCGCGGACGAGCGGCGCACGGTCGAACGGTATGTGTTCTGGACGCTGGCCGGCCTGTGCGCCGACTTCGCCCTGCCGTTCGATCTGATGATCGGCGTGCGCCGCCGCGTGTACCGCGCGGGGGTACATCAGGGACAGGATCTCTTCGACCAGCGCACCTCGCTCTACCAGTACCGCGAGCTTTTCAACGCGTTCCCGCGCGTGAAGTTCCCGGTCTCGGTGCTTTCCAGCGGCCAGAACCAGGAGCTCGTCAGCTACGCCTGGATCTTCCCGAACGTACTCACGCACGGGCACTGGTGGTATTCCAACGTTCCCGCTTACATCGAGCCGGATCTACGCGCGCGGCTGCTGGCGCTGCCGTGCACCAAACAGCTCGGTTACTATTCCGACGCGTACAGGCTCGAGTTCATCCTGCCGAAGTTCAACATGTACCGCCGCGTGCTGGCGGCAATTCTGGCCCAGGATTATGTGATCGGGCGCGGCTGGAGCGAGGAACGGGCGGTGGCGCTGGCGCAGCGGGTCTTGCACGACAACGTTCGGAGCGTGTTCGGGCTCTGAGGAAGCGGCAGAGGAAGACGACGAAGAATTTTGGGGAATCGTTTTTCTGCAAGCCTCTTCTCTGCGCTTCTCGGCGTTCTCTGCGGTGGACTGCTTTCTGGAGCCGCGTCTGAGCTCTGGACCCTCGACGTGGTTCGGACTCTCGACTCTGGACCCTGGACGCTCGACTCT
This sequence comes from Planctomycetia bacterium, assembly GCA_041487215.1. Classification (GTDB taxonomy): domain Bacteria; phylum Planctomycetota; class Planctomycetia; order JALXBF01; family JBGPMX01; genus JBGPMX01. The sequence goes on from JBGPMX010000196.1 coordinate 4,325, forward strand.
GCTCAGTGCACCTCGAAGATCGCCTCGACCTCGACGGTGATGTTGCCAGGCAGGGATCCCATTCCGACGGCGCTGCGCGCGCCCCTGCCGCTCTCGCCGAACACCTCGACCATCAGGTCCGAGAAGCCATTGATCACCTGCGGGTGGTCTTTGAAGTCCGGCGTGGAGTTGACCATGCCCAACACTTTCACGAGCCGGATCACGCGATCCAGGCTGCCGAGCGTGCTGCGGACGGTCGCCAGGATGGCGATGCCGACCACGCGCGCGGCGTCCTTCCCCTGCTCGAGCGACATCTCGGCACCGACGCGGCCGGCGATCATCTTGCCGTCCGGCTTGAGCGGCCCGTGGCCGGAGACGTAGAGAAGATTGCCCGTCTGTACGGCGGGCAGATAGGTCGCGACCGGCTTGGGCGGAGACGGAAGCTCGAGACGGAGCTCCTTGACGCGTGATTCTGCTCCCATGAGTCCTCCTCGGATCGGTGCCTTGGGTTGCTGAAAGAGCCGCCGCACGATATAGCGGCGCGATGCGGGATTCAACTGTCCCGTTCTGTTTTTTTGGCGGTTCGACGCGCCACCGGCCGGTCCGGCAAGGTCCGGCAAAAGGCATGGCGGAAAAGCATTTAGGACAAGCCTGCCCGGCCCGTGTGCGGGGGGCGGCGAGTAGACTATTGACGCCGCGTACTTGGATTCCTAATATTCTTCGCGTCCACAAAGGTGGTCCGCGCGAGAAGTGCCGAGCGGTTCCTTTGTGTAGCCCGCCGAACATCCTGCCTCGAGCTCCTGGGATGTTGACCCGAAGGGCGGCTTGATGCGCTGGGTCACTGATTGCTATTGGCTTTCCCAGGCTCCTGTGAACGAATGCCCGTCTGGCGTCGTAGAACCAGCCTAACGCGAGCCGGCCGAGGGAGTGGACATTGGCGCCGAGCCTCGGAGCAACGAGTGCTCCGCGGTGGTTCCCTAGCACTTGGAGGAGATCCGATGCGACGCAAACAGCGTGCAACCGACGTTGTCGAGGAGCGAGTCGTCTTGACTGCTTCTCACACTCGGCCAGTGGCCGGGTTGATGGATCGGTTGGGGCACTTGTCGTTTGACGAGCTCATAACCGAGAAGCGCCGCCTTGAGAACGCGCGACGGGGAGCGGGCATCGGTCCCGATGAATGGTACCGCTTGCACGCCGTCCGCGCACTGCTGACGCGGCACGAGGTTGAGAATCTCCGCCATACCGGGTGGGCGGTGTGCGAAGATTGACGTGAACCTGGCACCCGCCGGTTCTGACGCCGGCGCTGCCGCTCAACGAAACGGCGTATCGCCCCGTTCCCTTGACGCTGGTGTCGCTACGGAAGCGACGCAGACGATGGGCCGGGCGCTACGCCGTTTTTTTTTGCGCGCCGCGTGCTACATTCCCCAGCGTGAGCGGACTGTCCTCTGGCACCGTGCCATGGGCGCAGGAAGAGGCCGGAAGCGCGGGCCAGGTGCGCTTCCGGCCTGAGTGGGGAGTGAAACGGAGCGGTTGGATCGTCAGATCACGGACGCCTCTCGCTGCAGCGTCTCGCAGAGCCGCTGGCACTGCATCAAGTCGCAGAGCAGCGCATCCGTGAGGTATTGGCTCGTGTGGCCGTCTTCCGCCAGTTCCAGGTGCTGCTGGCATTCGATGCCGTGTTCCAGCAGGTCCCGGATCCAGAGCAGTCGTGCTTCTCTTGTCATCGTGGTGTCCATTCTTCTTGACCGTCTCGTGGAACGGCAGGCTGAAATAGCAAGCGGTGTGCCAGGCGGTCCCGGCACGGTTGCCATCGACGCATCCCCCGTCGTTGCAAGGCGTCGCGTCGCTCGTTACTTTCTACGCGCCGGGCACGGCGGCGAGGCTGCCATGGAAAAAGTTACAAACGACGGGGTGAAATTTGCCGAACACGCGGGCAGTTCCGCCGGCTTCCGGCCGCACCGGTAAGGCAGCTCGGGCGCCGGGCGCTGCGTCGCCGCCGGCGCCGGGCGCGTTCGATCCCGGTTCCATCCGCACCGTCATCTTCGACGCGGACGGCGTGCTGATCCACGGCAAGACGCCTCAGCCGGGCGCACCCGAGCTGCTCGACTGGGTACGCCGTTCCGGCCGCCGAGTGTACGTTCTGACCAACAATTCGTCGACCGCGCGCACGCGGTACGCGCGGCGGCTCTGCCGCATGGGTTTTCGCGTAGATCCTGCGGAGATCGTTACCTCCGGGTACCTGACGGCGCGGTATTTTTCGGAGTGCCAGCGCTCGCGTCCCTGGCCGCAGTTCGCGCTGCGCCGGCCGCACGTGTTCGTGGTGGGGGGGGAGGGAATCCTCACCGAGTTCGCGGCGGTCGGGGTGCGCGCCACGCTGACGCGGTCCGTGGCGGATCCCCGCAAGCCGCATTTCGTCATCGCCGGCATCGATCGCCGGCTCACCTATGCCAAGATCGCCCGTGCACAGCGTGCGATCATGGCAGAGGGCGCACTCTTCATCGCCACCAACCAGGACCCGCAGTTCCCGACCGAACGCGGCCTGGAACCGGGGGCCGGGGCGATCGTGGCCGCGATCGCGACCGCCGCGGGCAAGCCGCCCGAAATCGTGGTCGGCAAGCCGCACCCGCTCGCCATGCGCGTCATGCTCGACACGGCGCGCTGCTCGGCACGTGAGGTCTTGATGGTCGGGGATCGGCTCGACACGGATATCCGCGCGGGGCGGGAGGCGGGGATCTACTCGATTCTCGTTCTGTCCGGTGTGACGACTCGCATGCAGCTCGAAACCGTGCAGGATCCGCTGATGACGCCCGATGCAGTCCTCGCGGATGTCACCGGCGTCCGCCGCATGCTCGAGCAGCACGGGAGCCGTCGTGCGGGAACTGGGTCGTGACGGCTCCCGTGCTGCGGTCGCGCGGCGCTCTAGGCCGCGATCACCGATGGGTGGGTCTGCCCATCGACGGCGGCGGTCTTCTGCGCCGTCCCGGTGGTGAGCAGGAACGGGGCCAGCCCGAGCCGTGCCTGCTGCCGCACGTCGGCGAAGCCCGCGTTCAGGAACAGCTCGCGGAACGTGCGGGCGGAGGCGTGGTGCACCGCTCCCTCGACCGCCACCACGCAGACATCATAGACGAAGCGGCCCCAGATGCGGTCCCGGTAGCCGTCCACGATCATGAGCCGCCCGCCCGGCCGGAGCACCCGGTGCATCTCGGCCACGGCCTTGACCTGGTCCGGGTAATGATGAAAGCTGTTGGAACAGGTGACGACGTCGAACGTGTCCGTCGCGATGGGCAGGCTCTCGCTGTCGCCGCAAACCATCTGGATGCCGGACGCGCGGCCGCGCAGGCGATCGATCCCTTTCTCGATCATCTCGGCCGAGAAATCGATGCCCCAGATCTCGCCCCCCAGATTACAGTCGTCCAGCCGCTCGAGGAACTGACCGGTGCCACAGCCGATGTCGAGCACACGAATCGGTCGCTCGTCGCCGATCTGTTCCAGGATGCAGCCGTGGCTCGGCGCGAAGATCAGTCGCTGGAGGATGCTCTGATCGTACGACTCGCTCCAGCGGCCGAACTCGGCCTGCGACTGCTGCTTCGTGTAGCTCATCGTGCGTTCCTTGGGTCAGCCGAGCGGGGAAGGGCAGCGTGGCTCGTCGAGCTCACCAAGTGTTCGGAGCCGCTTCTGTTTCTCTTTGGCAGCGCGCTTGCATGGACCGGCTCATAAAGCAACAGCGGTGCCACGCCTCGGCCGCGTCAGCCGCGGCGATTCTTAAGTCACTCGACGCGAAGGACTTCTGGTCACGATGTTGCTTTATGGCGGGGAGCCGGTAAGAATGACGTGGTGGCAACGGTCGGATCGGTTCGACGACTTGATCTCCGACCTAAGCTCCTGCATACCGCCAACTTGAGCCGCTCGCTCCGGCCGTGGACGCGGCGCGCCGCATGTTGTAATTTCGACGCATGTTTTTGTAAGGTTCGGGCATGGTCCAGCTGCCGATCTACATGGAC
>JBGPMX010000197.1:0-8285 GCA_041487215.1 Planctomycetia bacterium
ACGGCGGTGGCCGGAATACCCAGCGCGTGGTAGATCGTCGCCGCCATGTTCTCGGGCGTTTGAGGATCCGATGCCGGATGGCCGCCGATCTTGTCCGATGACCCGATGATGGTTCCGCCGCGTACGCCGCCACCGGCGAAGAAGACCGTCTGCACGCGGCCCCAGTGATCGCGCCCGGCAAGCTTGTAGAAACTCGGCAGACGCGAAACCTTCGGCGTGCGGCCGAACTCGCCGGCCATGACGATGAGCGTCGACTCCAAGAGCCCGCTCTCGTGAAGATCGTCGAGCAGCGCGGCGAGCGCCCGATCGGTCGGCGGGAACAGGCTGTTCTTGAGGTGCGGGAACGCGTTGCCGTGCGTGTCCCACGTCTCGTTGTTGCCCAGGTTCACCTGCACCAGGTTCACACCAGCCTCCACCAGGCGGCGCGCCATGAGCAGCGACCATCCGAACGAATTGCGCCCGTAGCGATCGAGCACGCTCGGTTCGCCATGCACGACATCGAACGCGCGTCGTACACGAGCATCCGTGAGCAGCGAGACCGCTCCCTGCCGATAGCGATCGAACTGCTCAACCTGCGCGTAGCGATCGAGATCATTCCGCTGCCTGTCGATGTGCTTGAGCAGTTCCAGGCGGCTGGCGAGGCGAGTCGCTCCAGACTCCTCGGGCAAGCTGAGACTCGGCGCCTGAAACAGTTTCTGGCGCGGCTTGCGTTCCCGCTCCTGGTGATCGAACTCGTACTCGGGGTACGCGCCGTAGGCGGTCGGATCGTACGGCGACGCCTCGATGAACCACGGCTCGTGCGCCTGCCCGAGCAGGCCGGCGAACTGGCCGGGAATCACGCGGCCGGTCGTGTGAATCAGCCGTTCGGGCAACACCACGGCCGGCGGAAGGTTGTTGCGCGGCGGCGTCATCGTCCCGCCCACCGCGGCGATGGCCGGCCAGTCGGTCGCACGCGCCCGGGCCGGGTCGAATCCGTCCGGCAGCGTGGAGCGCCCGGTCAGCATCATGAGGTGGCTGGCCGAGTGATCGTTCGAGCCGTGGGTGAGGGATCGCACCAGGGCCCAGAGGTGGCTGCGCTGGGCCAGGAGCGGCAGGTGCTCGCAGATCTGGATGCCCGGCGTGTTCGTCGCGATCGGTCGGAACTCGCCCCGGATGTCCTCGGGCGCGGCCGGCTTGAGGTCGAAGCTGTCGAGCTGCGCGAGGCCGCCGGACAGGAATATATAGATGACGGAGCGGGCACGGCCGCTGGGCCGCGGTGTATTGGGGGCGGCCAGCGCGGACCGCAGGCCGGCGAGATGATTCACGCCCAGCCCCAAAAGGCCGACGGCACCCGCTTGCAGGGCGACCCGGCGCGTGAACACCGGGTGCTGCGGAGCGCGAACGACAAACGGTGGGTGGGGTCGCTGCATTGCCGAACTTCCCTATGCGGTGAGACTGCTACGCCAAGCATAAGCAGACGTTGATGTTGCAACAAGCGCAATTTCCGCGTACAATCCGCTTGGGCCACCCGATGAAAAGAAAAGGGTGGAACCGCGAGCGTCGTTGGTATGGAATACGCCGAGTGCTTGCCCGCGTCGCCCCTTACCCGCGGGCAAGGGACTCTGCAGCTTTCCGGTCAGGGACGGCCCAGGGATGAGGGACGCTCGGCGCCGTCCCGCCTGCCCAGCCCGCCTGTGAAGAAAGGGGTCCTGCCGTGTTGACAATCTTTGGTCAAAAACAGTCGAGCACCTACTGCGATGGGCTCTCGCGCCGCGGCTTCTTGAAGATCGGCGCCCTGGGGGTCAGTGCCGGTGCGCTGAATCTGGCGGATATCTTCCGCGCCGAGGCGCGCGCTGGAACCGGAACGCATCACAAGGCCGTGATCAACATCTTCCTGGGGGGCGGCCCGCCGCACCAGGACATGTGGGACATCAAGACCGATGCCCCGGAGGAGATCCGCGGCGAGTTCAAGCCGATCGCCACGGCGGTGCCCGGCATCCAGATTGGCGAGGTGTTCCCGAAGATCGCCGCAGAGATGAGCAAATACGCGATCATCCGCTCCGTGGTCGGCTCGACGGGCCAGCACGACGCGTTCCAGTGCATGGTGGGATGGCCGAAGGATTCCTTGCAGGCGCTCGGGGGCCGGCCAAGCATCGGATCGGTCGTCACCAGGATCCAGGGCGCCGTCGATCCCTCGGTGCCACCGTTCGTCGGCCTAGCCGAAGCGACCAAGCACATGCCGTGGTCCGACTGCGGCCAGCCAGGCTTCCTCGGCCCATCGTTCTCAGCCTTCAAGCCGGATGGGCCGGGCATGGAGAACATGCGGCTGCACGGGATCACGCTCGACCAGCTGTCGGATCGCCGCCGCCTGCTCACGAGTTTCGACCGCCTGCGACGTGACATTGATGCGTCCGGTGAGATCGGCGCGATAGACACGTTTACCGAACGGGCGTTCGACGTACTCACGTCGAGCCGGCTTGTTGAGGCGCTGGACCTTTCCAAGGAGCCGCAGGCGGTGCGTGACCGCTACGGCGACGGCAAGCCGTACCAATATCAGTACGACGGAGCGCCGACGGTCAACGATCAGTTGCTGCTCGCGCGCCGCCTGGTCGAAGCGGGCGTTCGCTGCGTGACGCTGTCGTATGGCCGCTGGGACAGCCACGGACAGAACTTCGCGCTGGTGCGCGACCACGGCTCGAAGCTCGACCAGGGGTTGACCGCCCTGGTCGACGACCTTGAGGTGCGCGGGCTGCTCGACGACGTGACGGTGATCGCATGGGGCGAGTTCGGGCGCACGCCGCGGATCAACAAGGGCGCGGGCCGCGACCACTGGCCGCAGGTGAGCTGCGCCATCCTGGCTGGCGGCGGCATGCGGGTCGGCCAGGTGATTGGCTCGACGAACCGGCTCGGCGAGCAGGCCAAGGACCGCCCGGTGCACTTCCAGGAGATCGTGGCCACGCTCTACCACAACCTGGGCATCGACCCGGGCACGACGAGGCTGACCGATCCCGCGGGCCGGCCGCAGTACCTGATCGAGCAGCACCCGCTGCCCGAGCTCGTCTGATTCGACCGCATCCGGACCGATTCGAACCCCCAGGGCGTGACAGAACTGTCACGCCCTTTTTGTTGGGGTCATACGGTAGGGAAGGAACTGCCGACGCACGCCGACCAACGCCGAAAGAGCAGCAGCGGAAACCGCCGATGAACGCCGACCAACGCCGATAAGCAAACAATCTGTTCGCGTGCATCGGCGGTTGAGTCTCTGGTCCTATCGGCGTCCTTCGGCGTGCGTCGGCGGTTGCTTCACCGAACCATCCGCGGCGGTTTCTTCCCCAATCAGCATTTCTCTGGATCGTCGCGTGATCAACGTCACGCAGGCTGCTAGAATCACGCGCCACGCGACCTGTCACTCGCGAGGGAACCGCCTTGTTCATTGGCTACACCAGCGACGAGCGCTACGTCGCGCTGCCCGACGTGCTGCTCGAGTTCCACGCCGCGTCCGGATCCGTCGAAGCACGTTCGCGCGCGTCGGGTGCCGTCTACGCGGATCTTCCGCCCGGCCCTTACCGCGTCGTGCTCCAGAAGCCCGGGTACGGGGCGAAGATCGCCTCGGCCGTCGTCCGCCCCGACCAGCCATGTCACTTCCGGCTGCTCTCCGACCGCCTGCTCGGATACGCCTGGCCGAAAGCGGTGCGGTCCGGTCAGAAGTCGGAGTTCCGCGTGCACGCGGTCGAGCCCTATAAGCTCGAGCTGTGGCGCTACGGCTGGGAGAAATCGCTGGTGCGCAGCCTGGGGTGGCACGACGAGCACGGGCCGCGCGCCACCATGCAGATCACGCCGGACGGCGACTACACGCAGAGCGGCGTGGCGTGGAACAAGGTGGGGTACCGCAACATCCCGGTCCACAACCAGTTCGTCGCGGCCCCCGCGGAGAGCGGGCTCTATTATTTCCACGCCCGCACGGCGTCGGGAGCGGCGTTCGCCTTCCCCTGGGTGGTGGCCCCGGATCGGCCGCGCGCGCCGATCGCGGTGCTGGCATCGGACATCAACTGGAACGCGTACAACAGCTTCCGCGGCCGGAGCAACTACATCCATGCCACGGAGTTCCCGGCCACGCCGACCGTCAACGCGCGCCAGGAGCTGGACCGCTACACCGATCCCGACCACATCTTCTACGACCGCGACGATTACGCCCCGCTCTCGTTCGATCGCCCGGAGCCGATCAACGACATCGCTCGAGACGAGAAGATCACGGACCCGATCGAGGGGCGGGCAGCCTGCCACGTGGCGCCGGCCGAATGGCGGCTCCTGGGGTGGCTCGAACGCGAAGGGTTTGCCTACGATCTTTACAGCGAGACGCAGTTTCACTTCGGCGACCTGGAACTCGATCGCTACCGCGTTTTGATCCTGGGCCCGCACCCCGAGTACTGGTCGCGCGACATGTACGTGCGTTTGAAGAGCTGGGTCGGCGAGCGCGGCGGACGGCTGATCTACCTGGGCGGGAACGGGCTCAACTGCGAGGTCGAGTTGCCCGACCGCGACACGATGATCGTTCGCAACGGCGACAAGCGCGAGATGCACCGGCGCGGGCTCGAAAGCCGCATGCACCTGCGGCACGAATCCGAGGCCAATCTGCTGGGTGTGGTTTACACAGACGCCGGCGCCATGACCGGTGCGCCCTACCGCGTCGTCGACCCGGCGCACTGGGTGTTCGCCGGCACCGGGCTTCGGAAGGGGGATCTCTTCGGCGAGCGCAGCTTGCACATGCGCTGCGCGGGCGGAGCGTCCGGGCACGAGACCGATAAGGTCTCGCCCTCCTCCCCGAAAAACGTCCAGTTGATCGCCAAAGGGACGAACTGTGACGAGGGGGGCGCCGAGATGGTGACGGTTGACACGCCTGGCGGCGGGCGGGTGTTCTCGGCCGGTTCCATCACCTACGTCAGTGCACTGCCGGTCGACGACGCCGTCTCCCGCGTCACGGCGAACGTGATCAAGAGGTTTCTGGAGTGAACCGGAAGGCGCTCGTTGCAGCGACGGCCTTTGGCGTCGTTGCCGGGGCGGTGTCCGTGCTGGGCGGCCCCGGCGTGGTCGAGTTCGGGCTGTGGGGCGCGTTCATGCTCGGCACCGCTCTGGTGCTGGGCCGCCGCGGCGACGGCCGGCAGTTCCGGGATGGTTTCCTGATCGGGCTGGGCGCGGCCGTGGTATCCACCCTTGTCATTGGCGGGCTGTTTCCCGTCTTCCTGGCACACAACCCCGATGCGGCCGATCTCTTGGGAAAAGACGCCGGCGCCCCGCGCGCGTTGTCGCTGCTCCTCGCCCTGGGCGCGCTCGAGGCGATCGTCACTGCTACGATGCTCGGACTGGCGAGCTGGTTCACCGCGGGCCTTGTCCGCGGTCTGCGTGGCGAGTACGAACGGCGGCGGCCGGCGGACGGCTGGGTCTGGGCCGCATTCGGCGTCGCCACCCTGTACGCGGCCTGTTTGCTCGTGCCGTATGCGCGGCCGGGGTCGCTCGGCACTCTGCTCTGGCGCGAGAGTATGGACTTCTGGTTGTGGGTGGCCCTGACGCTGGTCATCACCGCGTGGGGCTTGATGGGGTCGCTGCGTCGACGCCCGCTGGTGACGCGCTGGCGAGCGTTCGCCCTGCTGCTCCTGCTGGCGTCCCCCGCCATGGCGCTGGCGATTCCCACGTTCTCGCTCTTGGCCTATCCGTCGTCGCATGATTACACCCCGAGCGGGGTGCCGTTCCGCTTGCCGCTCGACGGACCCATCACCGTCGGTTGGGGGGGCGCGACGCCTGACGTGAACTACCACGTCGTGTCACCCGACCAGCGCTGGGCGTACGACCTGACGGTGGCCGAGCAGGGCCAGCCGTTTCGCGGCGACGGCACGCGGCTCGAAGACTATTACTGTTACGGCCTGCCCGTGCTCGCGCCGGCTGGCGGCGTGGTGCGCTCCGTCTTCACGCAAGCGCGCGACATGCCGATCGGCGACATGAGCGAAACCGAGCACGCGGGCGGGAACCAGATCGTGATCGAGGTCGCGGCGGGCGAGTTCCTTTTTCTCTGCCATCTGCAGCCCGGTTCGATCACGGTCGCGCCGGGAGACGAGGTCCGCGCGGGTCAGGTGCTGGGCCACGTGGGGAACTCGGGGCACACCAGCGCCCCGCACCTGCACATCCACTTGCAGGACAGTCCGAAGGATGATGAGGGAGAAGGGATCCCGCTCCACTTTCACCGCTACCGGCTCGGCGACCGCGTGGTGCAGCGTGGCATCCCGACCGGCGGGTTCCAAAGCGGCCGCTGTGCCGGGCAGATCGTTGAGAATGTCGACGCGGCCGGCGAAGGAAGAGGCTGATGACACCTGAGCCGCAAGCACTATCCGGCAGACCGGTGAGTCGAAAGGCCATCGCGAGCGTCGTATCGGCCCTGCTGTCGTTCATGCTGTTCTGCTCGCTTCCACTTCCCAGTGACACCCTGCACCTTCTCGGTCACAGCATGCTCGGGTCTGGCGCGTACCCCGCACGGCTTTTCGCTGCCGGTGCTCTCGGTGCTCTCGTTCTGAACGGCCTGGCGATCGTGCTCGGGATTCTTGCCCTGCGTGACGAACGCCATTCCGCGCCCAATGTTCGCTCGGTGCGGCTGCCGAAGATCGGCCTGACGGTCGGGGCAGGCACGCTACTTCTCATGCTGGTTTTTTCACCGTTTGTTGCAAGGGCCCGCGAGGCGGCGCGGAGAACCAGCTGCCGCTGTTACCTCAAGCAGATCGGGCTCGCCATGCATAACTACCACGAGGCGTACGGATCGTTCCCACCGGTTGCGATCTACGACAACAAGGAAGATGCGCTCTTGAGCTGGCGTGTGCTGATCCTGCCCTATCTAAACGAGGCGGAACTGTTCGCGGAATTCCACCTCGACGAGCCATGGGATAGCCCGCACAACCTGCCATTGGCGGACCGGATGCCTCTGGTCTATCACTGCCCCTCTTCGTCGATCGCTGCTCCGAACGCGACAACCTACATTGTTGTCACGGGCGATGAGACGGCATTCCCGCCACATGGCACAGTCCGGATCGCGGACATCAGAGATGGAACCGACACCACGCTCATGGTGGGGGAGGTGAACGATCGCACGATCGTGTGGAGCAAGCCTGAGGACGTGGTTTTTGACGACAATTTCGCACCCGGCTCCCTGAACAGCGGTCACGACGACGGCTGGGCTGCGCTCTTTGCAGACGGCACGGTACGTTTCATCAGGAACGACCTCGACCCCGGCGTTCTCCACGCCATCGCGACTATTCGAGGGAGCGAGATCCTCGCATCGAGCCGCTTCGATCCGTAGGCCGGGGAGCAAGCCAACCGCGCCGGACTGGAGCGTCAGTGGGCCCGTTCCCTAGACTCAGCGATACTTACCACTTCGCAGCAACGCCTTGATCTCATCGTGATTGCCTAAAAAAGAGACAAACAGATCAGATGGCCGGTCCTGAAAGATGAAACGCAACGCGACATTACCGCGACACTCGAAAAGCTTGTTGCCGAGCTTACGAATTCCCAGGCCACTATGCGCGTGCGGCCGACCAAACGTCTCAGGTAACTCGCACAGCGCCAACAGGCACTCGACCCGTTCGCTCTTGGGCAGCCCCTGCAAACGTCGTAGGACAGTCGGGTCGATCGACAGGGGCTTACTCAAGCATCTTCCTCAGTTGCTCGGTCGTGACGGTCACCAGCTTCCCCGACCGTTTGAGCCGGCGATACCGCTTTTCGGTGGCCTGCTCGAACGCAGCGATCTGCTCGGTCGTCGCCCCGTATTCGCGCTCGGCGTGATCGGTGGATTCTACCTCGACCTTGCGCAGAGCGATGATGTCGGCGCCCCGGATAATCCCGATGTCTTGCCCTCGGGCGGCAGCATCGAGCCAGCGGCTCAGATTCTTCTTCGCGTCGGTGATGGTGAGAGTCTTCATAGGGTCTTTATAGAGCTTCTAAAATGACTTGTCAAATTGTACCGAACGCCAGCCCGGTTCGATCACGGTCGCGCCGGGAGACGAGGTGCGTGCCGGTCAGCTGCTCGGCGGCGTGGGGAATTTGGGGCACACGAGCGGCCCGCACCTGCACATTCACTTGCAGGACAGTCCCGAAGATGATGAAGGAGAAGGGATCCCGCTCTGTTTCCGCCGCTACCGCTTGGACGGGCGGGTCGTGGAACGCGGCATTCCGACCGGCGGGTTCCAGAATGCCCGCTGTGCCGGGCAGGTCATTGAGAATGCCGATGCGGCGCGAGCGCGGGAGGAATCATGAAGTTTAACCGCAAG
>JBGPMX010000198.1:0-8250 GCA_041487215.1 Planctomycetia bacterium
GGTTCAAGCTGTTCGGGCAGGTCGCCGCCCTCACCGCCGAGGGCCGGCTGAGCGGCTGGATCCTCAACGGCCTGCCGATTGCCCTGTTTCTGGCGCTGCTCAAGCTGAACCCGAGCTACGTGATGCTGCTCTTCTCCGACCCCATGGGGCGGAAAATGCTCTGGGTCACGGGCGTGCTCCAGGTGATCGGCGCTCTGACCATCAAGAAGATCGTGAACATCCGGGTTTAACATGGTCTCGCAGATCTTCAGCAACGGTACCTGGCTTCTCGGCTTCGCCGTGTTCGGCGTGATCATGTTCGGCGCCTGGGCGCTGATGTCGATCATGGCGGATCGCGACGAGCGGCCGCTGGAACGCCTGAAGCGGCTGGACCCGCTGGGCGCGCGCGATCGCGAGCCCACGGCCCTGCGCCGCAACGATCGGGTCCAGGAAATCCTGGAAATGGCGGCGCCCACGCTCTCCAAGCCACTCATGCCGAAAACGGCCGTCGAGCAATCCCAGCTCCGGCTGCGGCTGGCCGCTGCCGGCTGGCGCGGCGAGACCGCCATCCCCATGTACCTCGGGCTCAAGCTGCTGCTGACGCTGCTCGGCGCCGGCCTGAGCGCGGTGGTGTTCACGAGCACGCGAGGCTTGACCGGGCGGCTCTGGAGCGTCGTGGCCATCTGCGCGGGCATCGGCTTTTACATGCCCGACATCGTGCTGGCCATGCGACGCAAGGGCCGCCAGGACGCGATCTTCTACACCCTGCCCGACGCGCTCGACCTCATGGTGGTATGCGTCGAGGCGGGCCTGGCGCTCGACGCCGCCATGCGCCGGGTCAGCCAGGAGATCCGCGGCTCCGCGCCGGTTCTCTGCCAGGAGTTCGAGCTGGCCAACTTGCAGCTACAGATGGGGCGCCAGCGTCGCGAGGTGCTGCACGACCTGGGCGTTCGCAACGGCGTCGACGACCTGCGCAGCCTGGCGGCCATCCTGATCCAGGCGGACCGCTTCGGTTCCAGCATCGGGCAGGCGCTGCGGGTTCAGTCCGATTCGATGCGCACGCGGCGGCGTCAGCTCGCGGAGGAACGCGCCCAGAAGACGGCCGTAAAGCTGATCTTCCCGCTGGTGCTTTTCATATTCCCGGGCATCTTCGTCGTCCTGGTCGGCCCCGCCGGCATCATGATTGCGCGGAACCTGGGCGCCGCCACGGGGACGGGATAGGCGATGTCGCACAAGAAAGGACTCGAATCATGAGCGCAAGACCAGGGAAAAGAACGCGGATCGCCGCCGCCTGCGTGCTCGCGGCACTCGCCGGTTGCAGCTCCGTCCCTACCACGATGACCACGCCGCTGGCGGCCGAGCCGGCCGCTGCCGACGCCGAGGCGTCCTTGGCCCTCGACGACGCAACGCCGAGCGACGCGGTCGCAATGGACTGCCAGCCCGGCCTGGTCGATCGGGTGAAGCACTTCATGGGCGACACGGCGCGCGAGTTCGCGATCGAGTACGAGATCAATGACGCGTGGCCGTCGCCGTACACCGAGCACGCCACCCAGGCCGTGCTCGATCCCCTGCGCATCCAGGCCGAAAACGCCCGCGTGCAGATGGTATCGCTCTGGGACTACCACTTCGAATCGGGCACCGGGCAGCTCAACACCATGGGCCAGAAGCGCCTCTGGGACATTGTCGACCAGTCCGATACGTTCGGGCAGAGGATCTACGTCCGCTGCACGCAGAGCCCGCACGAAACCGAGCTGCGGATGGTGTCGGTACGCGACGAGCTGGCCAAGCTGGCCCCCGACGTCACAAGCTTCGACGTCGTGGAGGCCCGCGTGAACCCGTCCATGGTCAGCGGCGAAGAGGCCAAGAAGGCGGTCGGCCTGCTGACCGCGCCGCCCAAGGCGAAAGCCGGCTCCGCTTCGGCCGCGGCGCCGTCCAACAGCGGCTCGAGCAGCGGATCCAAGTAAGCGCCGGTCACCCGACGATTCACCAGGCCGTGGCTCGGCCACGGCGGGAAGGAAACGATGTCCACCATCGCATGCGAGCTGCCGGTTGCCGAAGCGGCTCCGCCCGTGGCCGGGCCGGTTCCCCCCCCGCGCCCGCCCCGAACGCTCGCCGAGAGCGGCCTCAACCCGGTCATCCTGGCCGACCTGGCGCTCAAGTTCCTCTCCGTGCGCGGCAATGCAGTCGGTTTCGAACTGGGGCACGACATCGGCATCCCGTTCCCCATCCTCGAGCCGATCCTCGTCCACCTCAAAGAGCAGAAACTCATCGAAGTGGCCGGCGGCGACCTGATGGGCCCCATCTCGTACCGCTTCACGCTGACCGACGCTGGCCGCAACCGGACCCGCGAAGCGTTGGCCCTCTGCCAGTACATCGGCCCGGCACCGGTCACCATCGAGCAGTACACCGAGCAGACGCGGCTGCAAGCGGTACACGGCATCGCCTGCACGCGCAGGTCGATCCGCCGGGTGTTCGACCATCTGGTCCTGCCCGACAGCGTGATCGAGGAGCTCGGGCCGGCCGTCGTGAGCGGCCGTTCCGTACTCATCTACGGTCCGCCGGGCAGCGGCAAGACCGCCATCTCCAAGGCGCTCGGCGAATACCTCAACCACTACGGCGGGGACATCTGGATTCCGCACGCGGTCCTGGCCGAGACAACCGTCATCACGGTCTTCGATCCGCTCATTCACGTCCCGGTGGACAACCCGGCACGCGCACCCGCCACACCAACCCTCGAGGGATTGCTGCGGAAGACGGACGAGGGACACGACGCGCGCTGGCTCCGCATCCGCCGCCCCGTGGTGGTCGTGGGCGGCGAGCTCACACTCGAGATGCTCGACCTTCGCTACAGCCCGACGGGCAACATCTATCAGTCGCCGCTCCACGTGAAGGCGAACGGCGGCGTCTTCCTGATCGACGACTTCGGCCGCCAGATCGTATCCCCCAGAAACCTCCTGAACCGCTGGATCCTGCCGCTCGAGGAACGCAAGGACTTCCTGACTCTGGCCACGGGCAAAAAGATCGCCGTGCCGTTCGAGCAGCTCATCCTATTCTCCACCAACCTCGAACCGAAGCACCTGGTCGATGAGGCGTTCCTGCGCCGCATCCGCCACAAGATCGCCATCTCGAGTCCCGACCGCGCCACCTTCGAGCAGATCTTCCAGAAGATGTGCGCCAGGCTCGGCATGGCGTATAGGGTCGAGGTGGTCGATTACCTGTACAACCGCTACTACAGTCAGGGTCGCGAACCCCGCTCTTCCGATCCGCGCGATCTGCTGGAGATCGTGGAATCGCTCTGTCGATTCCGTGAGATGGCGGTGGAGCTCGACGAAGACTTGATTGGCGAAGCGGCCACCCGCTTCTTCGGCGAGTTCTAACCCGAGGTATAGGCCCCGCGTCGCGAGCCGGTCGGCTTCCACGAGTTCGAGCCAAGGATGGCAGCATGGAAGCGCGTCGCAGTGTTCCGAGATGCACCCGCCCCGTTCTGTCGATCGGGCTATGCACGCTGCTGGGCTGCGCCGGACTGCGCTCGGGCGCGGCGGGACTGACCGGCCATGCAAGCAGCCCCCCCGAGCCCGTCGTACGCGCCGGCACGCCCAGCGGCGGTCCGGTCACCACCGAAGCTCCGCAGATCACGGCCGACACCCGGTGGCACGTCGAGATCGCCATGGGCCAGATGCTCGAGTCGTCGGGCAACCTCGGCGAGGCCCAGGCGCACTACGAGCAGGCGCTCAAGCTCAATCCCAAGTGCCTCGACGCGATGCTGGCGCTCGGCCGCGTCTACACGCGTGCGGGCCGGCCCGACGCCGCACTCAAGATGTACGACCGGGCGGAGAAGGCGCACCGCAAGAACCCCTCGGTGTACAACGACAAGGGACTCTGCCTGGCCGAGCAACACGACTGGCCGGGCGCCCTTGCGGCGCTGCGTCAGGCCACCAAGCTCGACCCTGCCAGCTCCAAGTACCACAACAACCTGGGGACCGTGCTGGCCGCCTCCGGGCAGTACGACGCGGCGTGGTCCGAGTTCCGCGAGGCCGTCGGCCCGGCCGTGGCGCACTACAACGTGGCGGTCCTGCTCGCCAGCGCCGATCGCATCGCCGAGGCTCAGGACCACCTCGAACGCGCTATGGCCGCCATGCCGCATCTCGCTCAAGCCGAGAGTTTGCTGGCGCAGCTCCGCACGGCGACGCCCGTCCTCGACCCGCACATCGAACCGGTCGCCCCGGCCACGCAGGTCGCCGTCCGGCTCGATGCCGTCGTCTCTGACGTCCCGCCGGCCGATGATTCGACCACTCCCGCCGCCGTGCGCTGCGCCGCGTCCATCGCCCCGCCCACCCCGCTCGAACCCGCCGACGAGGCCGCGCCGGAGCTCATCCCCGAGATCGAGCTGCGCTGAAGAACCGCTCTCATCCAACGAATACACCCCGCAAGCCCTTGTTTTGACCGGCGGGGGCGGTACTAATGGGGCACGCCCGAAGCGGCCGGCTACGGCAGCGGCAAGGATCATGCAGAACCTGTTCCACGAATACGTCACCTTTTTTCGCGAGGTGCGCGAGTCGTTCCACACGACCGGCGCCATCGCGCCGAGCGGCCGCCCTCTGGCCCGAGCCGTGGCCAGCCAGCTTCACGCCCGCAACGGGCCGCGCCGCATCCTCGAGGTGGGCGCCGGCACGGGGGCGCTCACGCGGGAAATCGTGCGGCACATCGGCGCGCGCGACTGCCTGCACATCGCCGAGCTCAACGAGCGGTTCGTGGCGATTCTACGCCGGCGATTCGACCGCGAGGCGGCTTTTCGCCGCGCGGCCGCCCAGACCCGCATCTACCACGTCGCGGTGCAGGAACTCTGCCCCGACGAGCCCTACGACTTCGTGATCTCCGGGCTGCCGCTCAACAACTTCTCGAGCGGCCTGGTGCGGGAGATCCTCGATACGTTCCGGCGGCTCCTGGCGCCCGGCGGCGTGCTCAGCTTCTTCCAGTACCTCTGGATCCGCGACCTGCGCGTCCCCTTTGCCCCGCTCCCTGAGCGGAGACGCCTGACTCGCGTCGGCCACATGATCAACGCCTATACCCGTCGCTTCGAGTTCTCGCGCGAGACCGTGCTGCTCAACCTTCCCCCCGCCCTGGTGCACCACCTGCGCATCACCGAGCCCCGTTCGCTTTGATGCGGGTGCACCCGGACACTCCGCGGCCCCCTTGGCAACGGACGGATCTGACAATGTGCGGACGCTACACCGCGTGCACTCCGAGTCGCGTCCTGGCGAAGATCCTCGGCACCCCGCTGCCCGAGCTGCGGCCTCGGTTCAACATTGCTCCGGGTCAAGACGTAGCCGTCGTGCGGATGTCCCCGGCGCGGCAGCTCAGCTTCGACCGCCTGCTTTGGGGGCTTGTCCCGCAGTGGGCCGGCGAGGGCGCGCAAGCCCAGATCAACGCACGCTGCGAAACTGCTGCGAGGAAGCCGTGGTTTCGAGCGGCGTTTCGTGACCGGCGATGCCTGGTGCTTGCGGACGGGTTCTACGAGTGGAAGAAGCTGGGGGCGCGCAAGCAACCGTACTACATCCGCCTTCGCGATGAGTCGCCGTTTGCGTTCGCCGGGCTCTGGGAACCAGCTTGCGGGAATAGCGCGGCGCGCGTCGGGACGTGCTGCATCCTCACGACCGCGCCGAATGAGCTCACAGGCCCCATCCACGATCGGATGCCGGTGATCCTAGCTTGGAAGGACCATGAGAAGTGGCTGGGGAACGGGTTCGACGATCCGGCTGCGCTGTCGGAAGTGCTGCGGCCCTACCCGAGCACCGAGATGGTCGCGTACCCGGTGAGCACGTGCGTGAATCGACTCGAGAACGACTCGCCGCGGTGCATCGAGCCGGTCGAGGAGCGCGCGGAAGCCCCGAGCGAACCGATGCTGTTTAACTGAGCTCGACACTCTGCCGGTCACCCAACTGGCCGAGCATTTCGGCAGGGTCAGCGCTTCGGCGATCTCGCAACTGGTGCATCGCGCAGGCCGGCGTCGCCAGGAAGACCGCCGCTGGGACCGCCTGCTGCGCAGCCCCGCCGAGGACCTGCAACGGTTGCCCACAAAGTACAAAGTCAAGACCTGACCCCAACGGTTCACTCAACTGTATGAAGACATCCGCCGCACATAGCTTCCTTTTCCGGATCACCAGGAAACGCGTTGTCCCCGTTTCGTCGCTGACGCTCGTCTTCTCGTCCGCCGCGAAAAAAAAGTCGGACAGATACCGCATTGCTAGGATGGAAGCGGTATCGCTGCCAAGGGGACAGGATTTATGAGCGATCGATCCCAGCAAGTCAAATCCATCTTTCTTGAGGCGATCGAGAAGCACGCGCCCGAACATTGGCCAGCGTTCCTGGATCAAGCCTGCGCCGGTGACATGGTGCTTCGGGCCGGCATCGAGAAACGCTTGCGCGCTCAGGCGGAAATTGGGTCCTTTCATGAGGATTTACACCCGCCCATTGCGGGGACCATCGATGACCCCATCACCGAACGCCCCGGCACCGTCATCGGACCGTACAAGCTGCTGGAGCAGATCGGCGAAGGCGGCTTCGGCGTCGTGTTCATGGCCGAACAGACGCAACCGGTCCGACGCAAGGTGGCGCTCAAAGTGCTCAAGCCGGGGATGGATACGCGACAGGTCGTCGCGCGGTTCGAGGCGGAGCGGCAGGCGCTGGCGATCATGGATCATCCCAACATCGCCAAGGTGCTCGACGGCGGCGCCACGGCGTCCGGCCGACCCTTCTTCGTGATGGAGCTGGTCAAAGGGGTGCCCATCACCGAGCACTGCGACCAGAACCATCTCACGCCCCGCGAGCGACTGGATCTGTTCGCCGCCGTCTGCGAGGCCGTGCAGCACGCCCATCAAAAAGGGATCGTCCATCGCGACCTGAAACCGTCGAACGTGCTGGTGACAATGCACGATACCACGCCGCTCGTGAAGGTGATCGACTTCGGCGTGGCCAAGGCGCTGGGGCAAGAACTGACGGACAAGACGCTCTTCACCGGCTTCGCTCAAATGATCGGCACGCCGCTCTACATGTCCCCCGAGCAGGCGGGTCAGAGCGGCCTGGACATCGACACGCGCAGCGACATCTACTCGCTCGGCGTACTGCTCTACGAGTTGCTCACCGGCACGACGCCGTTCGACAAGGAGCGGTTCAAGCAAGCGGCGTACGATGAGATTCGCCGCATCATTCGCGAGGAGGATCCGCCCCGACCAAGCACGCGATTGAGCACGACGGGGCAACTACGATCCATCGCGGCCAACCGGAGTCTGGAACCGAAGAAGTTGAGCGGCTTGATTCGCGGCGAGTTGGACTGGATCGTAATGAAGGCGATGGAGAAGGACCGCACGCGGCGGTACGAGACGGCCAACGGCCTGGCGCGAGACGTCCAGCGATATCTGGCCGACGAGCACGTGGAAGCGTGTCCGCCGTCCGTCAGTTATCGGTTCAAGAAGCTTCTATCCCGGCATCGTGCGGGAGTACTGACCGCCACGGCGCTCCTGGCAGTACTCGGAGCTGGAGTGGTGGTCAGTACCTGGCAAGCGGGGCGGGCGATGCGCGCGGAAGCGTTGGCCCGCAACAACGAGCAGCAGGCGATAACCGAACGAGACGACAAAGAGCGCGCCCGGCGCGAAGCCGTTGCGAACGAAAGCAAGGCCAGGGCGGCCGCCGAGGCAGAGAGGCAGGCCAAGGATGCGGAGGCATCCCAGCGGAAGCAGGCCGAGGCGGCCGCGAACCTGCTCGAATCGGTGTTTCGCGGATTGGATCCCACGGTGAGCGCTCAGGATTTGAAGCAGGAACTGGCTCGCCGGCTGGATGAAGTGGCCGAAAAACTTGAGGCGGACTACGCGGACGAGCCGCTCACGAGAGCTCGGTTGCGCACTGCCTGGGGGCTCACCCAATTAGGACTGGGCGAGTCAGCTAAGGCCGAGGCGTTGTTCCAGCAAGCGCTGGAGGATCGCCGAT
The DNA here is from genome assembly GCA_041487215.1 of Planctomycetia bacterium. GTDB lineage: Bacteria > Planctomycetota > Planctomycetia > JALXBF01 > JBGPMX01 > JBGPMX01. The sequence goes on from JBGPMX010000198.1 coordinate 7,963, forward strand.
CGCATCTGGATCCTGATCACCGCGACACGCTGCGCACCATGAGTGACCTCGCCGATGCGTATAAGTCCGCCGGCGAGCTCGACCAGGCGCTGACGCTGAACGAGCAGACGCTGGCCAAGCGACGAGCACAGTTCGGCCCTGACGATCCCGACACACTCACGAGCGCGCACAACCTGGCCATGGGATACCTCGCCGCCGGGCAGTCTGCCAAGGCGTTGCCGCTGCTCGAAGAGACCCTGCAAAGGCAACAGGTAGCGCTCGGCCCGGATCACCCGCACACCCTCACGA
>JBGPMX010000199.1:0-8244 GCA_041487215.1 Planctomycetia bacterium
AACATCGCGGCCACGCGGCCCACCTGGCGGTCCGGCTCCCCGGTCACTACCTGCCCGCGCTTGATCATGTCGATCGCCTCCGGGATCGTCAGCTCGCCGCGATTGACCGCATCAACAATCATCGGCTCGGCGGTGCCGGTTTGGAGCATGGCCAGCCACTCGTTCACGATGTCTTTTTTGCCGATCACGCTCAGGGCTTGCGGGATGGTAATCTGATTTCGGTCCACCGCGAGCGCGAGCGTCGTCGAAACTTTCTTGGCGCGGAGAGCGATTGTCCACGCGCGCTTTTCTGTCGCGGTCGGCTCGCGCTCGAGCTCACTGCCGATGCCGTTCTCGGCCTTCACAAGCTCGATCGCCTCGGCAGCGTCGATCGTGCCGTCGAGTAGCTGGTCGCCGATGGCGGGCGATAGGAAGCCCTTCACGAGCAGCCGGCCGAGCGTCGCACGATCCTCGGGCGATGCGTCCTCAATCCGGTGCTGGCCACGTCGGCGGGCCGGCTGACCCGTCGAGCTCTTCGCCAGGCCGGCGCGCTTCACGATGTCGCTCACGATGTTGCCCGCCGCTCGCAGCCCCTTGCGGAGCTCCGCGGCATCGCCGCTGTTGAGCGACTTGGCGATCGTCTCGTTCAGCGTGACCATGTCCTCGCTCACGTCGAGCTCGACGGGCGCCGCGTCCCCGGTCTCCAGTTCGGCGAGCGACTTCTCGAGCAGTTCGGTGTTGTTCATGCGCGCGGTGCCTTTCTGAGGCGGTCGGCCTCGATGATGGTTCGTCCTCTTCTCCGGCTTCGTCTCTCGTGCGTCCAGCTTACGCGGCCGGCTCGGCGCCGGCGCTGATGGTCGTTGCGTCCTCGGCGCGAGCGGTTTCCGCGGCTCGCTCAGAAAGCATTTCGCGAACAGCGTGTCGGAGTGCTCGCGCACGTATTGCGACAGCGCGCGGGCGGTCGTCGAGTCGAGCCCGTGCATCATCTGGAAGTAGCCCATCGTCCCGTCGAGCACGTTGCCACGCTGCGGGCCGAGCGACCGAACGAACCGCAAGAACGACTTAAGCGCGTGCTTCGCCGAGTGCGCGTCGACCGGCGCGGGCACCGGCTCGCCGCGTGGGAGCAGCACGCTCCGAGTGACCGGCTCACGGCGCACGCGGTCATCGGCGCCGACGACGCGGCGGTATCCGACGATGGAATCGGCCGTGCCGATGTACCCGCCCGGCGGGTTGTCGCCGTACGGGCTGCCGCGGTACGTCGTGCTGACGATGTGGTCGCGCAGGTCCTCGCGCACAGCGGCCTGGCCGCCCACCTGGTCTTGGCGGGCGTAGCTCGTCCCGAGCGCCTTCGCGAGCACGGCGAACGTCTCGGCGAGCACCGGGCTCGGTGTGAGCGCGACGGCGGTCACGGTCCCCGCCACGACGTGCTGGCCGCTGCGCTGGGCGCGGCCCTGCACGGAGAACCCGTATCCGTGCTCGTCGGGGTTCGAGCTGAGATCGGTCCAAACGTCCTCGGCCTTTTTCAAACCGCGTTTCAGGCGCGCTTTCACCCACAGACCGCAATTGTCCAGAAACTTTCGAACGCGGTTGTGGTACTTGGCCGGCACGATGTCACGGACGCGCCCGACCTTGTAATCGAGGATCGTGCCGAGCTGGTCGGCCGGGTCGCGTCCGTGATCGTAGTTGAGCTTGCCCTTTTTCGTCAGGTAGCTGAAGTCGAGTTTGTCGGGGTGCACGATCTCGTCCTGCTCGTCGCGGATGTCGATGGAGGCGAGCCCCTCCACGACTCGATCGCCCTCCGTGGCGCTGGCGGACTTCCAGAGCGGCAGGCACGCGGGGTCGTCAGGGTTACAGGCGCAGTAGTCATTCATGGGGGCATCTTCTCTGTTCCCGGGGCATCGATCGCAACCGAACCACTCGCGCCTTACCAACGATCGGCGAACCCGCCCGTCCCGTCCGGCAGGTTTGGTATATCAACTTGGTGCGACTGCACGACCTCGATCGCGTCCGGGATGCTGATCTGATGGCGGTCGATGGCCAGGGCAATGGCCGGGGGCACGAGCCCCTTGTGCAGGAGGCTGTGCCATTGGGCCTTCTGCTTGATCGTTAGCTCGCTGTTCGCCTTGGCGGCGTCGCCGTTGCCACCGTGCCCGCCCTTCGAGATGAGCTGCGCGTCCGTGGGCACGCTCTTGCGCGGGCGCGGCGCCTGCAGGATGATCTGGAGCTTCGCGGCGATCGCCTTGTTGAGCGCCGTCTGGTCGGCAACCTCCTCGCGCAGGGTGGCGATCTGCTCGGCCTGCGACCGCGCGAGGCGGATGATGGCGAGCTGGCTCTTGGCGAGCACGTCGCCGGACCCGAGGCTCTTCTCGACCTTCTCCTCGATGCCGCCAAGCCACTCAGTAATGTCGACCTGCTGCTTCGCCGGGTCGTTCAGGGACTTCCGCATGCTCGCGCCGCACTTCGGGCAGTTGGTGATACCCTTGTGCATCCCGTCGTGGCCACAAGCGGAGCACGCCAACTTTTCGTCGTCGTCGCCGTCGCCGTCGCCGTCGTTATCGCCGCCCTTGCTGAGCGTCTCGGTGTCGTCGGCGTCCAGCTCGGCCAGGGCCTTTTCGAGCTCTTCCACGTGGGACATGTTGCCTCTCCTCTTAAAAGAAAGTTTTCACCGGAGGATAAAATCTCCTCCGCCGGCGATCGCCAGTTCGAGTGCCAGACCCATAGCGATCACAATAGCATCCGAAACGTCCTTACTTCCTTCTGGCTTGTGGTCCACCTTGCGGCCCGGGATCACTTCCTGCAGGTCGAGGAACTCTTTCTCCGCCCGTGCGCTCGGCATGGCGCGGACCATATCGTTGTAGGTCAGCGATCGGTGCTGGCTGTACAGCGCGAATTGCTCCTGGTTCGAGAACGTCAGGTTCCGCGCGTCGATGTTCGCCCGTATCAATTCTTCGACGAGTTCGGAACTCTGCCACCGATCGAATCCCGCGAGGTGCAAGTTCGGGAAGTGCTGCTTCAGCTCGAGGATGAAGTCGCGCACGCTCACGAAACTGATCGGATGCGTGTCCGCCACCGCCCGGCCGGTCTTCGGGTCGATGCGTTGGAACGGAATCGGCTGGATCTCGACCAGGCCGTCGACCACCACGGTGCGGTCGATGACCCGCACGTCCTCGCGGCGATCGCGGTTCACCTCGCCGGAGACGGCGGGCTCGAGCAGCATGCCGGGCACGCCGACCGGCAGCTCGGAGACGACGCGCTCGCGGCCCTGCGTGACTACCTCGATCGAGCGGGGCGCCGGCGTCGATCGAGCGAGCGCCAGGGCGAAGATGTCGGATCTCTCGCCCGGATCCCCGCCGAGCGCTCGCGGCTCGTCATCGCCGCGGACCCAGAGCAGCTTGACCCCGGTGTAGGTGCGCGAGACGAGCTGGCCGGCCTGTTGCACCTGGTGCACGAGCGGGAAGACCTCATAGCGAAGGATCGCGTTGCGTGCGTCGTAGCAGAACGACGCCGAGACCTTGGCCGGCCACGCGCGGTAGAACCCGGTGCGGGAGTGCGGCGGCCGGCAGTCGATGCGGGCCGCCACGCCCTCGGGATCGGTCCGTCGCTGGCTGTCGAAGTCCTCGCGCCTCACCCGCGGGTTGACCTCGTACGTCGCGCCCATGCTCGCGTAAACGTCGGGGTTGCCGGTCGGGCGAACGCGACGGCCCGCGGTCGTGAACTGCGTGCCCGCCTGGTCGAACAGCTCAACGATGAGGTCCGTGTCCTCGGCCTCGGGATACGAGAAGAGCACCACCTTCCCGCGGCGCTGATAGCGGGCGGTCGTGTTGTCCAGCATCTTGGCGAACAGCTTGTGGGCGCGTAGGTTCGCCGGCGGGCTGGTAACCGCGCGGCTCGGCTCGTCGATGATCGCGAGCAGAATGTCGGATCCTTCGAAGCCGACCTGCGTGAACGGCAAGCACCGCGCGCGAATGTTCCGCGGCAACAGGATCACCTTCTCCTTGATGTCGCCGATGCCGCGGTCGCGCAGGTCGACACCGCGCTCGGCGAACCAGTTGCGGCCGGTCGCCGGATTGAACGTCCCACGGATCACGTTCTTCAACCGGTCGAAGAAGATCGCTTACGCCTGGTCCTCATTCACAAAGCTGATGTTCAAGATGTCGATGAACCCGGTGGCAGTCTTGCCGAAGCCGAAGTAGCGGTGCGGGTTCACGAGCAGCAGCAGCCGGTAGAGCGTGTAGGTAACAAAGATCTCGGCGGTGAAGTTCTTGCCGCTGTTCTGGTGATTGACGCCCTGGGCGTCGTAATAGTTATGCAGCTCCGGCATCGTGAGATCGTAGATCGCGCCGTACCCGGCATCGGCCACGCGTGCCACGCGAGCGAAGGCGATCTCGTCGGAAGTCGCGGGGACGACGTGCGGGCCGTCCGGTGTGCGGCAGTCTGTCAGGACCGCGGGCTCGGCCGAACGTGGCTCGCTCGACGGAAGCCCCGCGGTCGGCATGACGCACAGCTCATCGCCGGCCAGGAACTCGGCGGCCGTGCCGATACCGAGCGCCGGACCGCGACGAGCAAGAAACTTGTGGCCTCGCCCGACGGTGACTGATCGGCCGTCGATCAGCTCGACGCGCAACAGCCAGTCATGACCCTTGACGAACGGTATCGACGCCTGCCGTACCTTACGGCGCCCATTCGCCGCGTAGCCCCAGAGCCAGGGTGCCCGTTGTTCGCAACACCATGCTCCGATCGACTGCCGCGTCCCTGTCTTCGCGCACTCCAGGACCTCGTGCTCGGCGAGACACCCCAGCCCCCAACAGAGCGAGACGACTTTGTACACCTCGTCCCACTTCTCGGCATCCTCGCCGGCGAAGGCGGTCAGGCAGTCGCGGTGGAAGTCGCTGAGCTGGTCGCGTTCGAGAAACTCCCGCGTGAACGTGAGGATGTCGACAGGCGGCTCGCGCCACACCTTGGTCGTGTCTTTCTGGTCGAGCTGCTCAGTCCAGAGCGATCCGAGACCGGGATCCGTGTTGCCGGCGAGGATCGGCTGGGCCCGCTTCGCCCACTCGCCCGCCAGTGCCTCGCCTGTGGATTCGTCCATGGGTTTCATCGTGCCACGGGAACGAGCAGCCGGTTCATGCGCAGTTTGATGTCGTCGGTGATCCCGGCGAGCAGCTCGGGGTGGCCGGCCAGGCGGTCGTCGAGCACCTCACCGATCGCGCGAAGTGCCAGCCCCGTGATGATGACCGAGCCCTTGAGCGCGTCACGGAACGTCGCCGTGTTGGCCCGCTGGATGCGGTCGACCAGCTTGCCGCCGTATTCAAGCAGCCACGACAGCTCGTCCGCGGGCAGGTCCTTCGCCTTGAGCACGTCGAACGTGCCGTCGCCGATGCGCTCGAGCTGCAGGTCGAGCGCTGCCTGGAGCACGGCAAGCCGGTGATCGACATTGCGCAGGTTCGGGTCATTGCGCCACTGGTCGATGAGGTGGCCGAGCGAGTCAAGGCGCCTGCGGTTCGGGTCGGCTCGCAGCCCGCTGGTGATCGGTGCCCCGGGCATCTTGCGCGTGCCGTTCAGCACCCGCTTGTGCGTGCCGCCGCCGTGCGATTTGCAGACGGTCGTGCCGCGGACCGCGCGGTTCTTGCACGGCTCGCCGGAGCCCTTCGCGTGGGCTCGGCACAGCGGCTGCCCGCCCTTGGGCACCTCGCCGGGTCCGCTCGCGGGGGGCGGCGGCAATGCCAGCGGCGCGGCCGCCGCGGGCTCGGGCTGCGGATCCGCGGCCGGCTGCTGGGGCTCGGCCGGAGTGTTCTGAGCCTCTTCCATATGCTCTTCTCCTACACCTGCAGTTCCGTGGCCTCCGTGATGCCGGGCGGCAAGCTGGCGCCCGGCTCGCGCACGAGCACGGGCCGATTCTCGTCACCCAGCCGCACGTTGCTCGACTCACGCGTGATCCGATCCGCGTGCACGGTCAGGTTGCCGGCGGCGTCATCGTACGTCAGGGTCAGCTCGCCGCGCGAGATGGTCAGTTTGCCGGACGCCTCGAGGCCGAGCGTCAGCGTGGCGTCATCGTCCCCCTCCCAGTCCTGCACCGATCCCGCGCGGTAGCCGCCGTGCTGGATCCGCAGCTCGAGATCTCCGCTCTCCGAGACCACCGTCGCGACCCGCCAGGCTGCGGAGCCGTCGCGCACGGGGTGCTGCTCGTGCGACTCGAGCTGGGACGGATCGACGACCGACTCGCGGTACAGCTTCTGGAACTGGGGCGGGGTCCCCTCGGCGGCCGTCTGCGGGCTGGGCAGCTCCTGGGCGTGCACGCGGCGGTACGCGCCGTCCGAGTCGTGCGCCTCCCAGTTCGTCATCGACGCGTAGGCGTCGGTCGCCCGTGCGGTCGGCATGACCACCTGCAGCGGGTACTCGTGCACGTGGCGGCCCAGCTGCCCCTTGCCCCCCGCCGGCGGCACGAGATCCGCCATCGGCCGCTTCGTGGCAATCGACTCCTCGAGCGATCGGATGTCGAGCACGGCGACGATCACGGGGTTATGCACGTGCCCGTGCAACCACGCGACCAGCACGTGCTCGCCGATGACCGGCGAGATGTCGCGAGCGATGGGTACCGGATCCAGTTCGCCCCGCGGGTCGCTGAGCAGCTTGACGCGCGCGGCGTGGGCCTCGTCGTCCACGGCGCAAACGATGGCCGCCTGCACCGCAGTGTTCGCCCAGCGCTGCTCGGTACCGCCGCCCGTCTTCGGCTTGCCCAGGGCGGCCTGTGTGGTGGCGGGGTGCTTCATGGTGTTGACGGGTCCTCAGAGTGACTGGCCGCGGGTCAGGGTGAGCATCGTGATGGCGGACTTCTTCACCTCCCAGCGGTGGCTGACGCCTTCGACGTAGTAGATCTCGCCGGAGTCACGGAACACGACGACCTCGCCGATGTGGATCGCCGGCGAGCCGATCACCGGCACCGTGCCGCTCTTGAGCTCCTCGTTGCGGCCGAACCAGCTGGCCAGCTGCCCTTGCAATTGCGTGAAGAAGTCGGCCAGCCCCACCTGCGAGCGCTCGCGGTCAGCTCGGGGCGGGTTCGGCCCCTGACGATTGATCTTGTGCACCTCCGCGCCGAACGCCGTCGACAGGTTCGTACCGACGATGAGCGGCCGCACCCCGAAGAGTTCGATCGAGCGAGTCAGCTTCGTGGGCAGGAGCGCCCCCGCCGCGATCGACCCGAAATACTCCGGGTACACGGCGAACACGTTGAGCACGTCCGCGTCACTGCGGCCGAGACTGCGGTTGCTCCAGTGATACCGCGCGTCGAGCTCGTGCCTTCTCAGCTCGCGGAAGTCCGACGGGTCGAATGGCGTGCGGCGGAACACCAGCGTCGACTTGCCGTCAATGACATCGATGAAGAGCTCGTTGAACGGCTTCGAGGCGATCGACTCGAGCAGCCCCCAGAGATCCCCCTCATAATTCAAAAAGCGGCCTTCCACGATTGGATCGCCCGCCTCGATGCGGGTAAACAGCGGCTGCTGACGCGCGAACGTGAGCCGCAGCGGCGTGTGCGCGTTGATCCACTCCAGGACCTCGGTGATCTGCGCCCCGTTCGTTCGGTGGATTGGGATTTGGTTCAGCTTCGTCAGGAAGATCGGATCTTCAGCGCTGAGGAAGAAGATGTTGTGGCTGATCCGGAACTGGCGGAACAGCTTCGTGTAGTCGGTGCCGTGGACGGTGACGACGGGCGTCGGCCGGCCGCTCATCGGCTCCACGCCCTCCTGCTCGACGATGCGGTCCACAAAACCGATCATTACGACCTGGTCTTCGCTGCGCGTCACGCGGTTGAGCGCCTGGCGGGCGAGCCGGATCGTGACGCGGTCGTTCGGGCGGAGCACGTCGCTCCATCGGACGTCGGGCTTGGGCCCGAGTGCATGCAGCGTGATCGCGAAGGCCCCCTCGGGCGAGTTGAGCGACTTCTGCGTCTGCACGGAGAGCAGTCGCGCGGTGCCGGGCATGAGCGTAGTCGCCGAGGCGGGCAACTGGGCGCGCACGACGCGCTCCTGCTCGCGCTCGAAGTCCACGAACGCCGCGGTGGTGAACCCGGCGACGGCTTGGCCTGGGCGGAGTGGCATCAGGCGACGGGTGCCGCTGCGGGCCGGGTCCGCGGGCGCCGCGTCGGATGCTGGTGCACGCGGCGCACGGCGTCGACGTCGGCATCGGTCCAGACGTAGGCGCCGGACGAGTTCTTGGCCGGCTCGGGGATCGCCCGGCGGCGGAGCAGACTCCGGAAGTACGACTCGG
>JBGPMX010000200.1:0-8231 GCA_041487215.1 Planctomycetia bacterium
CCAGCCCGATATCCTCATCTGCCGTACCGAGCAGCCGCTGCACGCCGACGAGCGTGAGAAGATCGCGCTGTACTGCAACATCGAGACTCGTGCGGTGATCGAGGAGCGGGACAAGGAGTACTCGATCTACGAGGTGCCGATCAGCCTCGCGGACAACCGGATCGACGAGCTCATCGTCCAGAAGCTCCACCTCGACGCCGGGCCGCTCGACATCCGCGAGTGGCGCGAGCTGCTCGAGAAGATCCTCAACCCGAAGCACAAGGTCACGATCGGCGTCGTCGGCAAGTACGTGCGGCACAAGGACGCGTACAAATCGGTCTACGAGGCACTCGACCACGGCGGCATCGCCAACTGCGCGCGCGTGCTCGTGCGCCGGATCGAATCGGAAGACATCGAGCGCGAGGGGGCGGAGCGGCTGCTCGGCGGCGTCGACGGCCTGCTGGTGCCGGGCGGCTTCGGCACACGCGGCACGCAGGGCAAGATCGACGCGGTCCGGTTCGCACGCGAGCGCGGCGTGCCCTACTTCGGCCTCTGCCTGGGGATGCAGTGCGCGGTGATCGAATTCGCGCGCGACGTGCTCGGGCTCGAGGGGGCGAACAGTACCGAATTCGACGCCGCTTCCCCGCACCCCGTCATCTGCCTCATGGAGGAGCAGAAGGGGGTCAAGCAGCTTGGCGGCACCATGCGGCTCGGACTATACGCCTGCTACCTGGAGCCGGGCAGCCGCGCGGCCGAAGTGTACGGGCAGGCGATGGTCCGCGAGCGACACCGCCACCGTTACGAATTCAACAACGCCTACCGCGAGCAGTTCCGGGCCCACGGGCTGGTCCCCTCCGGGGTCAACCCCGACACCAGCCTGGTCGAAATGGTCGAGATTCCTGAACACCCCTGGTTCATCGCGGTCCAGTTCCATCCCGAGTTCCGGTCCAAGCCGACCCGCGCCCACCCGCTCTTCGCCGGATTCATCGCAGCGGCACTGGCGCACCACGAGCGTCGCAAGGTGAAGGAACCCACCCGCATCGAAGCATGAGGAGCGACCATGGCAAATCCCACGGACAAGGCGGGCGAGACGCGCATCATCATCGACGAGGACTGGAAGAGCCAGGTCCAGGCCGAGAAGGAGCGGGCGGCTCAGGCCGAGCCGGCGGCCGAACCGGCGGCCGAGCCAGGCGGTGCCGATTCCATCCCCCCGGCCAGCTTCTCCGTCCTGCTGGCCACGATCGCCACGCAGGCGGTCATCGCACTGGGCGCCGTGACCAATCCGGCGACACAGAAGGCGGAACCAAGTCTCGACGAGGCCAAGCACCTCATCGACATCCTCGGCATGCTCGAGGAGAAAACTCGAAACAACCTGACTCCGGACGAGGAGCGCTACCTGAAGGCGCTGCTATTCGACCTCCGCCTCCAATACGTCGAAGCCGCCAAGAGCCCGCCGGGGACGCCCGCTCCCTAAATAACCATTGGCGCGGGTTCATGTCCGCGGGTCTCTGAAAAGATTTCGCGAGCCGGACGCGGAACCGAGCGAGAATCGTACTACTATCTCGCGATTTCATCGCGAGCTGCGTGCATTTTTGGTTGCGGCTCCGCCGCGTCGTTCAACCGCAAGCCGAAGGCGTGCGCGTCTGGGAGGGTCGAGGCGAAGAAGGGAAAAACAGGGTCATCCGAATCTAGCGTGCGCGGGGTAGCGAGTCCCCGAGGTACCGGTTCCTCTTCTCTGTTCTGCAGTCTCCGATCAACGAATTCATGGCACCTTGACCCGTCGAGACGGATGTGCGAACGATTTCAAAACTCACTCCGCACATTCCGCACCATGCGACCCGGACAGAGAAGAGGAACCGGTACTTGACTGCCTGCACAGTGGATGCGCGCGCTTGAGCCGGATGGACCGAAAAAAAGTGAGGCCCGCCTGCGGGTTGATTTGGGGCATCCGTGCCACCGGGCCCCCATCCTGGGACAAATAGTTCGGATGGAATGATGGCAAACCCCACAGACGGGCCTCTGCGCTGGGATGCGATGACGCCGATTCAGCGCGGTGCCGCGCCGGCAGTGCGGCGGCTGTCGCTGCCTGATTCGACGTGCTCAGGTCGAAAGTTGCTCAAAGAGCGGCCCGAAGGCCGGGATCCTCCGTTTCAGATACTTGCGCCAGGCGACCGGGTGCCAGATCTCGACGCACACGCCCGCCCCCACCACCACGCAGTCCTCACCCGCTTTGACCGCAAGGAACTCGCGAAACCCCTCCGGAATCACCAGTCGGGCGCGGCCGGCCAAGTTCACGTCGCGGAACCGCGTGGACAATAAACGCGCGAACTGCTGCACCTCGGAAAGCTTGTTGGCGAGTCGTCCGGCAAGAATCTTCTGTCGCACCAGATCAATGCCCGACTCGACCTTGTCGCGCCAGCTGTGTCGGTTCCAGAGGCTCAGCGCTCCGAACCGCTCCTTCGCCAGCACACACTCCACCTGCTCCTCGGCGGCTCCCTGCGCGCTGAGCGCCCCGACCATTTCTGGGGGGAGCGTCAGGCGAAAACGCTCGTCGATCGTCCGCACGAACTCTCCGACGATCAGCGGCGTTGGGTTTGCCATCGGCCCGCTCTCACTCGAGCCCGGCGGTCTCCGTCCTCCACGAGCTCATGGATCTGGCAGCACACACATCAACCACGGCTTCAGGGCCTCTTTCCCACAGTAAGCCCGACTTCAAGCCATGCTCAGGGACGATTCCCCACAGCACGGGCCAGAAGCTACCAGGCGGGTTTGGCGTTTTCAACAAGTTTCCGGAATTTTATTTCACGGCGAGGGAAGTGGTGCACCGGCCCTGGCTTACGTTTCGGGTCCGTGTGACGGCGGAAAGATGCGGGGGGTGGCCCCGGCCACCCGGACGGAGTGCGCGCCGGTCCGGGCGGTCAGAGCTGCTCCGTTCGGCGCGGGTCTCCTGACCCCGCCGATTACCGCTGGAGACCTTCGGTCCCTAAAGCGCGGCGGGGTCGGAGACCCGCGCCGAACGGGCGCGCTGGAGACCTTCGATCCAGAAGCGCGGCGGGGTCGGAGGCCCGCGCCGAACGGAGGAGAACCGGTCCATGGGGCAACCGGTTATCAGAGCTGCTGGATTCCGGCAAGCAGCAGGTCGAGCGTGGCGGGCGCCCGGTTCGAAAACAGGCAGCAGCATGCCGGAAGATGGCTGGAATCTACGATGAGCTGGATGGGGTTGGGCGTGTCAAAGCCGTTGCGGCAGGGCATGTGTCCCGTCACGAGCAGTTGGGCGTCGACAAGCCCGGCGAAGCGCCGCGCCGTCGCCTCGCTGCCGTCCCGGCCCCACACGAGCGCGTAGAGTGCGCTGGACTTGTCGCTGCGCAGCTCCTCGACCGATCGCGCGTCAAAGATGCCGGTGTCGAACCCGGCGTCCAGGTCGGCCGCTTCCGGCGTGCTGTGGCTGGCGAAGACCCCGCGGTGGGTCCGGACCGCGAGCGGCAACCCGTGGAACAGTTCGCGGTATGCGGCGTACACCTCGGCCCGTTGTGCGCCGTACGCGGCCTCGATCCCGTCGCGGAACAGCTCGTTGACGCGGATGCCCCCCTTGAGAATGGCGCGGTCGGATAGCTCCGCCAGCTCGTGGTTGCCCAGCAGCCAGTGCACTCGCGCGGGGTACTGGCACTTGAGCGCCGCCACCAGGTCCACGAGCTGATGGGACTTGCAGCCGCCGTTGGCGTATCGGCCCGGCCCGTGCACCAGCTCCTGAACGATGAGGTGCCGGCCCGGGTGGCGATCGAGCCGGGCGCGGTCGAGGATGGTCTGGAAGTGGGCCAGGTTTCCGTGCAGGTCCCCGGCGATCAGCACGTCTTCCGCGGATTCGTCGAGCTCGACGACGGTTCCGCGCCTTCCGGGGGTGGCGCGAAACAGCATCGCTGCTCGCTGGACGACCTGGATGATACGCTGGGGATCGGGCATAGAGACGCGCGGGGTGTTGCGGTCGCCGGGGTAGAGACTGTCTCCGAAGAGCATACCCGAATCTGGGGGCCCGGGCTGGTTCGGGAGCGTCGTCATTGGGTTGGCACGTTCCTGAGGCTTTCCGGTTCACAACCTCCCGGGTTGCCGTCCCCTCGCCTCCGCGCTCATGGATCATGCGGGGGAGAGGGCCCAGAGAGTGGCCCGTTGTCATCCTGAGCCAAGCGAGGAACGAGCCCGAGCGAAGGATCTCGGTGCTTTCCTATGGCGCCGTCCCCTCGCCCACGCGCTCATCGATCATGCGGGGGAGAGGGGCCGGAGTCAGAAGCCGTGACGGATGAGCTGGACGAGGGAACTGGCAAGTAAAGCGCCACTCCGAGACTTAGCGCCACGCCTTTTTCGACCAGAGCCGAATCATCCGTTCAGCTCCGCGGCTTCCTCCCACCACGCGTAGAGCGTGGCCAGACGCGTCTTGAGCTCGTCGTGCTGTGTGCGCACTCCCTTCACCTCGTCGCCGTCTTGGTACAGGGCCGGGTCGGCCATCCGCGCCTCGGCCGCCGCCAGCTCCTGCTCGGCGGCCGCGATCTCGCGCTCGATGTCGGCCGCCTTGCGATAAGCGAAGCGCCGCTTGCGGGCGGCGCGGGGCGGGCCGGGCCGGGCCGGCGTGGCCGTCCTGGCGCGGGGATCGGGGCGTGACCCGGCGGCCTCGGCGGCCAGGATCTCCTGGTAACGATCGTAGTTCCCCTCGATGAGCCGCGTCCTCGCGCCGCCCAGCACCAGCAGCCGCCGCGCCACGCGATTCAAGAAATAGCGATCGTGGCTCACCGCGATCACCGTTCCCTCGAACTGGTCCAGCGATCGCTCGAGCGCGTCCCGCGCCCAGAGATCCAGGTGGTTGGTCGGCTCGTCCATCACCAGCACGTTGGGCCGCGACACGACCAGGCGGAGCAGTGCCACACGGCTCTTCTCCCCGCCGCTCAGGCTCCCCACCTGCTGGAACGCTCGTTCGCCGGTGATGCCGAAACGCGCGAGCAGCGAGCGCACGCTCCCCTCGGTGGCGTCCGGGTCGAGCGGCGGCCAGGCGGCGCGGATCGCCGTCTGGTCGAGCGGCAGGTTCTCGAGCTTCTGATCGTAGTAGCCGATGGCCACGCGATGCCCGCGGCGCAGCGTGCCCGACGTGGGCGGCTCCAGGCCCACCAGCACCCGGAGCAACGTGGTCTTGCCGCAGCCGTTGGGCCCGATAATGCCGAGCCGATCGCCGCGCTCGATGGTCAGGGAGAGATCCGAGAAGAGCGGCCGGTCGAACGCCTTGCCGAGCTCGCGGGCGTCCAGCACCACGTCGCCGCTACGGCCCGCCTCGGCGAACCCCATGACCGGCGCGGCTGTCTCGCGCGGCCGTTCCACCCGCTGCTGCTGGATGCGCTCGAGCTTCTTCTCCCGGTCCTTGGCCTGCGCGGCGCGCTGCCCGTAGTGGTAGCGACGGATGAAGTCCTGCTGGTCCGCGATGTACGCCTGCTGCTGTTCGTACGTTCGCTCCTGCACCAGCATGCGTTCCGCGCGCTGCTTCTGATAGTCCGAAAAATTCCCGTTGTACACCGTGATCCGGCCGTCCTGGAGCTCGAAGATCCTGGTCGCCACGCGATCGAGGAAGTAGCGATCATGGCTGACGATGAGCATCCCCTGGGGCAGCGTGGGCAGCCACTCCTCGAGCCAGCGCGTGCCGTCGATGTCCAGGTGATTCGACGGCTCGTCCATGAGCAGGACATCCGGGGAGGCGAGCAGGAGCCGGGCCAGCATGAGGCGGCACTGCTCGCCGCCGCTGAAACTCTCGACCGGCCGCCCGTGCTGCGTTTCGGTGAAGCCGACGCCGCCCAGCACCCGCTCCACGCGGTGGTCCAGGTGGTAGGCGCCGAGTTGCCGCAACCGCTCCTCGAGATGCGCATACTCGCGTTCCAGCTTGCGCCGCTCCACCGTATCCGTCGTGTGGGCCAGGCGGTCGGCGGCAGCGAGCATCGCGGCCTGCATCCGCTCGAGCGGCTCGAACGCCGAGCGCGCCTCCTCGAACAGCGTCCGGCCGCTCTGGAACAGCGGCTCCTGCTCGAGCAGCCCGACCGTGGTCTCGCCGTGCCGCTCGATGCTGCCGATCTCGGGCGTGTCGAGCCCGGCCACCAGGCGCAGCAGTGTGGTCTTGCCCGCGCCGTTCGGGCCCACCAGCCCGATGCGCTCTCCGGAATGGATCGCGCAGCTCAGGCCGGAGAAGACCGGCCGGGCGCCGAACTGTCGGGTCAGATCTCTGGCGGAGACGAGCAGCATGGTTCAGCGGTCAAGTGCACCACGGAGACACGCGTACCGCGGCGATACCCAGAGTCGCACCACGGAGACACCGAGACACGGAGAATACCCGAAGCACGAAATCTCAAACAAACCGCAAACCTGAAATCAGAAGGTTCGATACCCGTTCGCCCTCGGCGGTGGGCGGGCCGAGATCCTTCGCTCCGCTCGTACCTCGCTCCGCTCAGGATGACACGCTTTCACCTATCCACCGAAGAGTGACGGGACACTAGCCCTACAGCGGCACTTCGCCGGCGCGCGGTTCGTAGTGACCGCATGGATGCGGTTGGAAAGGAGCCGGCCAAGGTCCCGAGCCCAATGCGCCCGATGAATCGGGGCCCTAAGAACCGAAGTGCCGCTGTAGAACTAGGAACCTGTTTCGGATTTCGGGGTTCGGATTTTCAATTCTTCGCCTCGGTGTCTCGGTGTCTCCCTGGTTGTCTATTCCTCGCCGAGCGTTCGCTTGCTGCGCAGGATATGGTGGTAATGCTGGGCGAAGCGGTGCGCCTCGTCCCGCACGTACTGTAGTAGCCGCAACGCGTAGGCGTGGCGGCTCAGCCGTAGCGGCTCGGCCTCGCCCGGGCGGTGGATCTCTTCCTCTTGCTTCGCCAGCGCGATCGTGGCCGGCGGTTCGATGCCCAGGGCGCGGAAGGCGTCGAAGGCGGCCGAGAGCTGCCCCTTGCCGCCGTCGATGAGCAGCAGGTCCGGGAAGAGCTCCTCGCGGTCGCGCAGCCCACGGAACCGCCGCGCCACGATCTCACGGATCGCCGCGAAATCGTCCACGCCCTCGACCGACCGGATGCGGAAGCGGCGGTAACCGGGCTTGAACGGCAGGCCGTCGATGAACTGCACGAGCGCGCCGACGCACTCGTTGCCGCCCAGGTGCGCGATGTCCACCCCCTCGATCGTCCGCGGCGGCTTGTCGAGCTTGAGCACCTTCTGCAGCCCGGCCAGCCCCTTCTTCGGGTCGATGTAGAACACCTCGGGCTGCACGTGCTTGTCCAGGTCGCCGCGCAGCGCCAGGCTCCTGAGCGACTCGATCTCGTCGCGGATCCGCGCCGCGCGCTCGAAGTTGAGCGCCGTGGACGCCGCCTGCATTTCGGTCTCAAGCTCCAGGAACAGGCTTTGCTTCTTCCCTTCCAGGAACATGCGGAGACGCTGGATGTCCTTGCGGTACTCGTCGCGCGAGATCCGCAGGTTGCACGGTGCGGTGCACTGCCCAATGTTGTAGAGCAGGCACGGCCGGAACCAGCGCCACTTCTCGTCCCCCTCCGCGATGTCCAGCCCGCAGGTCCGAAAGCGGAAGATCCTCTGCAGCACCTGGATGGCGCCGCGCAGGCCCTTGGCGGACGTGAACGGCCCGTACAGCTTGGTGCCGCGCTCGCTCGGAGTGCGCGTGAACTCGACCCGCGGGAAATCCTCGTGGGTCACGATCTGGAGGTACGGGAACGACTTGTCGTCCTTGAGCCGCTCGTTGAACATCGGCTGAAGGTCTTTGATGAGGCGGGCTTCGGTCAGGAGCGCGTCCACCTCGCTGTCGCACGCGAGGAAATCGACGTCGGCAATCTGGGGGATCATGTCGGCCGTGCGGCGGTCCAGCTTCGCGGTCTCGTGGAAGTAGCTGCCGGCCCGGCTGCGCAGGTTGGCCGCCTTGCCCACGTAGATCACGCGGCCGAACGCATCCTTCATGAGATAGACGCCCGGCGATGCGGGGAAGTCCTTGACCTTGTCGCCGGGAACCAGTTTGGGAGTCGGTTCCGTCGCCATAGGGTCCTATTCTAGCAGGAAGCGCCAGAAGCAACGGAGGCGGGGCGGGGTGGGGTCGTAACCGTTCACAGCCCGGGGAGCAATGAGGGGGCGGATTCGTGGGCGAAGTGAGCTTGCATCGCAGTGGTGAGATAATCGAACACGCCGCGCGATTGCTGTCGGCAGGTTTCGACGACCGTCAGGATCGTTGCCACGAA